>JAIRTS010000139.1 GCA_031254795.1 Treponema sp. | reverse complement strand
CTCATGGGCTGGGCTATTGTGTTCAGCGCGTTTCGCCTTGTCCGCGAGCTTCCGCTTGCCAGCCTCATCTTCCTTTTTGCCGGCGGCGCCGCGTATACGCTGGGAACGTTCTGGTATGGACAGAAACACCGCCGGGGGGCGCACGTTATATGGCATGTGTTCGTTCTTATCGGCGCGTGCTGCCACTGGCTTTCGATCTGGTTTATTAGTTGACTCCGCCCATAATGGAGACACATTATAGGCGGATTTCCCGTTTCGTTTCGCCGCGCCAGCCCCATGAAAGCGCCTTCCCCTCCGTCCCGCGCGAAGCCCATCTTTCGCGCTGCTCTTTTCAGCGGCGCCCGCCTCGCCATGATTGCCCGTTTTTGTCGCGGCGGGCGCGAACCCGCGATTCGGCGAAGCGACTCGCGCGTCAAACCCTTTGTGTTAGGCGTACGCTCTCCGCTCTTCTTTCCACAACCAGCGCCACCATTGCAGGCGGAGGGCGGCGGCGTGGCGAGAACACTGGCTGTTGTAAGCGCGTTGGGAATAGGGGCGTCATGCGCCGGAGCGCTCTTTCTCCCGACAGCTATACGAACCTTTTTCAAAATCGACGAGAGCAATCCTGTTTGAAAAAGGCTCAAGGAAGAGCGAATCAAGAAATCCTTGCGAAACTCTATACAATTTGCGGAAAGCGCGGTATACTTGCGTTAAAGGAGGAGTGGTTTTAAACGTTCAAAGGCCGCGCCCCAAAGGGCGGAACGGGAAATCCATCGTAGACAGAATGAAAAAAATCATCGTTATTTGTTTCGCGCTTGCGTTGCCGGTGTGGGCTGAAGATTCATCAATGGAAGCGCATGCCGAGCTATCGCTGACAGTTTCTTCTTTGCCGGAAGCGCAAATTGCCGTCTCGCACAGTTTCGTGTTTCCTTTTTTACAGGGGGATGGCCCGCTTGTATCCGGGAACAACATCAACCTGAAACTTGGCGCGAATGTGTCGCCGGTTTCAGGCAACATCCTCGCCGACGCGGTTTTGACGCCCATCGCGTTTTTTACGGTGTCGCTCGGCGCGAAACTGGGAAGCGGCTGGAATTACCCGCTGTTCGGCGTCCCCATGAAAGGCATGGGCGTCCGTCGCTATTCCCCTGATAAAGATCCGCCTGAAGGGGTGGATGGAGCCGGTTTAGATGGCGTTGTGTGGAACGCCCACGCGGGAGCGACCATTCAGTTCGATCTCGCCGCCCTTTTCCCCGGAGACTGGCGCCATGTCGTGGCGCAAATTTACAATGAAATCAATTTTCAGAACTATACCGGAGCGCGGGGACATGATTCGTGGTATTATGAAAATGATGACGGCGTGAATCAAAACGCTTTTTCTCACTATTTTTCCGCCTTGCTAGGGTATCAAATGCCGCTCTTTATTGATTTGGTTGGAGTGATGTTTGAACTGAAAGAGCCGTTCTACAATCCGTATACGGGCGAAAGCCTCACAGACCGTGGTCCGGAAACAACCCTGTCGCTCGCAGCTGATTTTAAACTGCCGAAAAATATCACCATCATGGTTCTGGGCCAATGGAAAAACAAGCTGTCGCACCCGATTACAGACGGTTTCGACCGCCAATGGGATTTTTTCCGCGTGGCGCTCATTGCGACCTGCCGCATGCGATAATCGTTGGAGAGAAGCGAGGGAAGAATGTTTGATGTTGTCGGGCTTGGCGAATTGTTGATCGACTTCACGTACGCGGGCGCAAGCCAAAATGGAATGCGGCTTTTTGAACAGAATCCGGGCGGCGCGCCGGCAAACGTGCTGACCGCGCTTGCGAATTTTGGCCGCCGCGTGGCCTTTATCGGCAAAGTTGGCGCGGATATGCACGGAGATTTTCTGAGAGAAACCCTAAATGGCAAGCGCATTGACACATCGGGAGTTGTCGTTGACGAGGATGCCTTTACGACTCTTGCTTTTGTCAGTTTGAACGCCGCAGGGGAGCGCGGCTTCGCTTTTGCCCGCAAACCCGGCGCGGACACCCGTCTGCGTACGGAAGAGCTGCCGCGCGAGATTATTAAGCGGTGCGCGATTTTTCATTTTGGCTCCCTGTCCCTCACCGAAGAGCCGGCGCGGCAGGCTACGCTGGACGCGGTGGCTCTCGCCCGTGATTCCGGCGCGATTGTCTCGTACGATCCCAACTACCGCGCCCAGCTTTGGCGCGACGCGGATGAAGCCGTTCGGATGATGCGTAACGCGGCGGCGTACGCTGATGTCGTCAAGCTTAGCGAAGAAGAAGTTCCCCTGCTGACCGGCGAGACCTGTCGCGAGAAAGGCGCGAAAAGGTTGCTGGAACAAGGGTGTTCCTGTGTAGCGGTAACGATGGGCGGCAAGGGCGCCGCAGCGTATACGGCAAAAACCTCGGCGACTGTCCCGGCGCGGCAGGCGCGGGTGGTTGACGCCACTGGCGCGGGCGACGCTTTTTGGGGCGGCTTTTTGTTTCAAATCGTGGAGCGCGGTCTTGCCCGCGGCGCGTTGAAAGATTTAGACTCCCGCACCCTGACGGATTTTGTCGCCTTTGCGAATGCGGTTGCGGCGCTGTGCGTCCAAAAGCGTGGCGGAATGCCGGCAATGCCCCGTCTGGAGGATGTCAAGCGATCTTTATCCGGGGATAACCGCCGTTAACCTGTAAACCCGTTCTTGGCAGGCCGCTTCTACACGACCACGCCTTCATCGACAGGTATAATGGCGCCGTTTATGGAGCGGTTCGCCAGTACGTACATCGCAGTCAACGCCACCATTTTTGGCGACAAGGCTTTTCCAGATGGGCTTTTGCCTTGGTTGTAGGCGCGCGCCGCTTCATCGGCGTATTCGGTGTCCGTAAGACCGGGGCAAATGACATTGCAGGTGACGCCCGCGCCGCCCGCGGCTTTTGCGACCGATTTTGCCAAAACGCCGAGGCCGGTTTTTGCCGCTGAGTAGGCGGTGGTGGTGACAAACCCCCGTATGACATCGGTGTTGGTGCCGCCGAAAAGCAGAATGCGCCCCCACTTGCGTTCAAGCATGGACGGCAACACGCGGGAAACAGCGACGCCCGGAAGGGTGAGATTCTGTTGCGTTAAAAACTGCCAATCAGCCGCGCTTGTTTCGTTGAGAGCCGCGCGTTTGAAGGGACCGTAGGCGTAAACAAGGATATCCGGGGAGTGATAAGCCCCATTTATAAAACGCTCGTTGCGGGAAAGGTACGCGGCGCGCGCCGCGCAGGCGGAATATTCAGAGAATACGCGGTCAACAGCTTCTACGTTGTCAATCCGGCAGAGAAAGCCGTCGGCTTCGCCTCCCCGTTCATAGATGGCTTCCATGGTCACTGCAAGCCGTTCCTGCGAAGAGCCGCCGTGCAGTGTAATGCGGGCGCCCGCCTCGGCTAACAGAAGCGCAATCTCCTTTCCGACGCCGCCCGTGCCGCCTATAACAAGCGCCCGCTTGCCTGAAAACGGTTTTCGTTCCGTTTTTTCAACGCCGCCGTCGACGTTTTGAAAAAAGCTCATTTTTCTCGCGACACCTCTTTTTTATTTACGGCTTTTACAGTATATTTTATAATGATAATAGAGCCTGTTCCAAAAATTGCCGCCCGATGGCGCCGCCTGATGGCGCGTTCCGGAACAGCCTCAATACAAAGAGCCTTTGTCAAAACGCGGGCCGCGTTCGACGGACGTAGTCCGCGTTGGGTTTGAGCAAGGCTTGAAAAAGGCGGACTAAAGTCGCGGACTAAAGTCCGACTGACTAAACTCGGAATATACATGCGAAATTTTTTTTTGTCTCTATTTTGTCTAGTTGTTTTTGTATTGGCGTCTGCGAAAGGATTTTCGGCGGAGACCGTCGCCATTCAATCCCAATCCGCCGTGCTTATGGACGCGGAAACCGGCTCTCTGCTTTTCGCCAAAAACAAAGACGACCTGATACCGCCGGCGTCGCTTACAAAACTTATGACCATACATATCGCGTTGTCTGATGTTGCGAATGGCGCCGCGAGTCTTGACAATGTGGCGAGACCTCCGAAGGAAAGCTGGGCTGTCAATCAGCCGCCTCGCTCAAGTCTCATGTTTTTGGCGGACGGGCAGAACGTCTCCTTGAGAGAACTGCTTTTAGGGCTTGCGATTCCTTCTGGAAACGACGCCGCTGTCGCGGTGGCGCTGAGATGCGCGCCGTCCGTAGAAGAATTCGTCGAGCGAATGAACAAAGAAGCCGCGGCGCTTGGACTTTCTCATACGGTGTTTGTCGAACCCTCCGGCATTTCTGAATACAACATGACAACAGCCTACGATTACGCCGTTTTTTGCAGATTTTACGTCAAAACGCACCCTGAAGCGCTTGAAATGTTCCATTCTGTCGATGAATTCGCCTATCCCAAGCCCGAAAATGTCCCTACAGCCTATCGTACAAAGCCGGGAACCATTACGCAGAAAAACCGCAACACCCTGCTCGGTTTTCTTGGCGTTGACGGACTGAAGACCGGCTATATAGACGAGTCGGGCTACAATATAGCGCTTACCGCAAAACAAGGCGAAACCCGACTCATCGCCGTCATTCTCGGCGCTCTCGCGTCTGATGGCGGCGATAGGGTGCGCGACGCTGACGGCAGAAATCTTCTTGAATGGGGTTTTTCTCATTACAAGACGTTGCGTCCGGTTTTAGGAGAGCTTCCGCCCGTCAGAGTATGGAAGTCAAAACAACAATACGTTTCCCTTGCCATAGAGGAATTATTGTCATTTACTGTACGGATCGAACGGGGAAACGAATTGAGTTTTAAAGCGGAACTACAGGATGTCGTCGTCGCGCCACGCGTGAAGGGCGATAGGGTAGGGGAGCTTGTTTTGTATGACAGTATCGGAGAACTCAGGCGCATTCCCCTTGTTGTCGCGGAAGATATTGAACGCGGCGGCTTCTGGACGCGGCTTTTGGACACCATCCGGCTCTTCTTCAGGAATTTGCGAAGAAGAAGCGCGTGAAGCTAGTATCCAAGCCAAGCGTCCGCGGCTAATTGGGCGGCGTTGTCCGCCATGGTGAATGGATCAACAAAGCCGCGGGCTTTCTTGCCGGCGGCGATCAGGAGAGTCGCCGCGGCGCAGGCGCACGTGTAGGCGTCAAACGCGCCACCAGCGACGCCCGCGTCACGCCGCATGCGCCCCGCAATGCCGGCGCACAAGCCAGCGAGAAGGTCGCCTGAACCGCCCGCGCCGAGCACGGGCGTCATGCCGTCGACAACGCCGACTCTGCCGTCTTCAGCCGCGATAAACATGACATGACTTTTGAAGAGAACGACCGCCTTTTTTTCACGCGCCGTCTTCTTGAGAACAGGAATCGGATTGGCGAGAATTTCCTCTTTCGACGCTCCTGAAAAAGCGGAAAATTCTCCGGCGTGGGGCGTGAGAATGGTTTTGCCATTAAATTGCGCCGCCATGTCTTTTGCGAGCCGGATGGCGTCGGCGTCTAATATGAGCGGGGTGTCCTGCCGCTCAATCGCCTTTTGCAGCGCTGGAAGCCGTTTGGGGTCTTCGCCCCAACCTGGACCCAAAAGCAACGCGTCTGGAGCGAAGCGCGTTTCACCGAAAGAAGTGTCCAGCGCAACCATAACGCTTCCCGATGAAGAAGCCACAATAGGGTAAATGTCCTCATCAACCAGCAAGCGGACAAGTCCGGCGCCCGAAGCCTCCGCGCCTCGCGCCGCAATGCGGGCGGCGCCGGTCGCGCCTATTGATCCCGCGTGTATTTCAACGACGCCGCGGCTGTATTTGTAGGCCTCCGGTTGTATCATCGGGATTTTCCGGTTCTCTGTCTCCCAGTCAAGCAGTTCCGCTTCCGCGTAAGCCTCCATAAGCGCATGAGGAAAAATTCCATCAACGCTGATGATCCTGCCCGCAAACGGGCGGGCGGCTGGCGTGTAAAGGCATAGTTTCAGCGGCTCTATGGCAAGCGTCGCATCCGCCCTGACGATGGGCATGTTGTCATTCCAACCGTCAAAGTTGCCCGAAGGCATGTCAATGGATATTTTTTTTGCGTTTCTCGCTTCGTTGATGACACGCGCCATTTCTGCGGCTTGGTTTTTTATCTCTCCCTCCAAGCCGACTCCGGTTATTCCATCAAGGATAATGTCGAAATTTTCAAGTTTTTCTCTATAAGAAGGCGTGCCCATGTCCCACACCAGAATGGGGACATTCATTTTAGCAAGAGATATGAATGCTTGCGAATGGGGCGTTCGCGGCTCTGAAACATCCGGCGTTTTTTTTAGGATCAGAAGCGTGTCATCCACCTTGCCCCGCAAGATGAGCGCTCTCGCCATCGACATGGCATCCGCGCCGTTGTTTCCTGAACCAGCAAAAACGGCGATTTTTGGTTTCCTCTGAAATAACGCCGGAAAAGCGCGGACAAGACGAGAAGCGGCCGTACGCCCGGTCGCTTCAACAAGCGTGAATGCGTTCAAGCCCCATGATAGGGAGGCTTCTTTGTCAAGTCGAGCCGCCGCCTTGGCGGAAATCAAAGCCTTGCTATCCATCGTCTTCAAGAAATGTGTCCGTTCTCCACCAGACCAGCTTGACATCCCAATCGCTTATCAGCATTGCGGATAAAATTCCCTCTCGTGATAAATGAAAGGCGTTGAACTGCAATTCATTCACGTCAACTCTGATGGAGCCTTGATGTTGGACGCCGTTTGATTCCCGCGTGTCCAGAATTAAAAGAGCGTACCCGCTTTCTTCGGGGAAATATAAAAACACCCGCTCATCTTCCGCGATTCCCAAAAGCGTATACGGAATTTTTATGACAACGTTGCGATTGTTTTCCATGTATATGGACTCGTAAAGTGGCGCTTCGATATTTTTTTCATAAATTCCATCTTCAACGCGCATCACCCAGATAACGGAACTATCACTTTCATTTCCCGTGCGTGTATTGGTGGAATCATCAAACGTATCACGATAATAGTCTACTTTTATATAGAGTTTTCTAGCATCCGGGGCTACAACTATGCTGTCTAATGACGCAAAAACCACGTCCCTCCTGTCCGATGGAATGGGAACCGAGCCATTTTTTATCTTTATGAGGTACATCAAAACCCCGTCCATATCAAACCAATAGATATTCCATCCCGTAGGAAGCCTGCACACAACGGCTAGATCGTCGTTTACGGAGGTATACAGCCCCTCTATCCGAGGGAACGGGGTTCCGCCTATGCCTTCCTGCCCAAGATAGTCAAGAAACTTGCCGTCAGCGTCAAAATGAAGCGCCACACTGTCCAACAACGCCTTGCTTTCCGGATCAAAGCCATGCCGCTCGTCAGGGATGCTGTCTTCAACGTAAATATGTTTTCGCGTGTCAATCGTGATTCTTCCCGGCTTTTGAAAAGGATAGGTGAAAGCCCAGCGGGTCACGCTTTCGCCATCCAGTTTCGGTTTGAGCGTCAATGGTTCGGGATTTGTCTCGTCGTTGTAGATTATGGTCAGAACGTCGCCGTAGGAATTAAACCGCGCCACTTTTTGTCCTTCGGTGTCGGAAATATAGAAAATGCCTTCGCTCATACAAAGTCCGTTTCTCCGTACGCCTCTGTCTCCGTCCTGATTGTAGAAGGCGATTTGATCCTCAAGACGCCCTATTTGCAGGGTGAAAAGGTTTTCTCTTGTAATGGCTTCAATTTGCCTTTCAGCGCATCCGCTAGGCAGGAACGCATAAAAAACGCAAAGAAGAATGAAATGAATTTGTATATGAGGCTGTTTTAAAACCATGCGCTTTGAAACAGCGCTTTTAAATTTGGCTGGAA
Organism: Treponema sp.; assembly: GCA_031254795.1. Lineage (GTDB taxonomy): Bacteria > Spirochaetota > Spirochaetia > Treponematales > Breznakiellaceae > JAIRKH01. The sequence continues at coordinate 2,141 of JAIRTS010000139.1, read as the reverse complement.
GCGAGGTTTTTTGACCATGTTTCCTCTGGCTGGTTTCAAAACCAACCCGAACATAGCTCGCGTTTAGAAACCATCTGGTATAATAAAAAGAAACTAATTTCATACAATCCAAAAAAATAACAGAAGCCGGAATAGTTTAACGCCATGGCTAAAACGCGCTTAACGCTATATTCAAGCCACTCCGCAACCTATGCCCCCCCCCCCCATTGTCTCGTAGATAGCCCTGTAGTTTTTCCCCATTTTTTCAACCGAGTATTCACTCTCCGCAATCTCCCTGCTTTTTTTCGCCATGGCGAGCGTGTCCTCCCGCTTTTCAAGCATCTTCGACAACAACATCACCGCTTCATCCGCGTCATTGTAGACAAAACCGTTTTCTCCCGCGATCACAAGATCCCGGTTGCCGTATACGTCGCTTGCGAGCAAGGCGCACCCGGCGGCCATCGCCTCAATCATTCCATAAGGCAAGCCTTCCCATTTGGAAGCGGAGAGATATACCAAACACCGGTCGAGGTACGCGTTGACCGTATCTTTATCCTTCCAACCCGTCACCGTGATGTTGGGAGAGACGAGTTTTGAGCGGAGACGCCCGTCCCCAATCCAGTAAAAACGCACTCCAGACAAGGACGACGCTATCTTATTGAACAGCTCAGGATTTTTTTGAACGCTTGCAATGCCCGTGAACATAACGAACGCCTCTTCTTCGGGATTTTGCAACGCGACAAATTTTTTTTCCACAGAAGGAGGGATAAAAACCCCATTAGGCACAACGATCACTTGTTTCACCATGTTTTTATACAATTCCGCTTCGGAATATCCGCACGCGACTATTATTCCGCCGAGCTTTCCGCCCAGTTTCTCAAGGGACCGGTAAAACCATCTGCTGAAAAATCCTATATCCGTGCGGACGAAAGACGCTCCGTGCGGCGTGTAGATCACCTTTTTTATGCCCAGCATTTTGCACGCCAACCTGCCCAAAAAGCCCGCTTTCGACGAGTGCAAATGAACAATGGCGCCGGTGTCTTTGTAAGGGGCGAGTATTTTTACAAGCGATTTCAAGGCGCGGAAATCGTGTCTAAGGCTTACTTCCCTTTGGGCGTCCACCCAATTTATAAAAACAACTCCCGGCGGGAATTTTTTCTTGACGCTTTCAATATCCTCAATCCACAATCGGGAGCCATGCACCACAATATAATTTATACTCGGCAACTGCTGGACTATGTTTATAACGGCGGTGGCGACGCCGGAAGCGAACGGCTCAATGACATGAATGACGGTTATTTCACTATTCATTCTTATTCGCCGCCATTTTGTTAAGCGCGATATTGGCAAGTATTCTATACTCGCCGGGAAGCAATTCCGCGTCCGGTTCATTGTAACGGGCGAGCAGGGCGTTTAACTCTTGGCGCGCGACATCATATTTTTTTTGCTTGTAATGGATAAACGCAATTTCATATTCCGCGCTGCACACACTGTCTATTTGTGTCGGAAATTTGTCTGTTACGGCTTGATAATACTGAATCGCCTGATCGTACTTGTTTTTATCCGAAGCTTCCTGCCCCAACTGGATAAGTTTGTCGGGCGTTGTCTCTTCAGGCGTCTCTACAGGGCCGGACGCGCAAGAGACGAACTGACAAAAAAGAAAAAAAGCGATAATATTTCTCATAGTTATAATCCTACCGCATATCAAATATAATGTCAATGTATGCTACGATAATATAAAAGGAGTTTTTATGACAAAGGTTACAGAATACGACTGCTGGTTTCAAAAGCGCGAATCCCTGGACGGCGCCGGAGACATAACCGGTTTTCTTGAAAACGTGACATGCGAGGAAAAGGGAAGCGTCATAGAGAACGCCGCGGAAGAGTTGCGGCTCGCTCTGTCCCGTTGTTTCGGGGTCGCTCAAAAAGATCGAAAAACAGAGGAAAATACGGACGGGAAGCGTATTTTGCTCGGAACCATTGATTATATTAACGCAAAATACGATTTTTCTCTTCCAAAACAGAAGAGCGAGGGTTTTGTCATCTGGTCTGCGGATTCAAGGATAGTCATTGGAGGGACTGACGAACAGGGCGTTCTCTACGGCGCGTACCGGTTTGTCAGCCTGATCGCCCTGAACCGGTTTGTTTTCGGCGTTGACGTC
>JAIRTS010000132.1 GCA_031254795.1 Treponema sp. | reverse complement strand
GATACGCCCGGGCTATCGCTATCGCGCCCTTCCCCTTGATGTGTCCCGCCACGGTCGACGCCCCGCGCTTCGGCGGTATTTCCACCAGCATATGGATGTGGTCTGAGCGTACATGCCCCCTTCACTATCTCGCTTTCCCGCCGCTCGGCCAATTCGTGGAATATCCCTCCTAAATACGGAGCCGCCTCCCCATGAAGCCTCTTCTTCCGAAGCTTCGGCGTCCATACAATGCGGCGCTCGCAGTCCCATACGCTATGGGATAGGCTATGATAGTCTTTCATCCACGCCTCCTATCTGTTGGGCTTCGCGCGGCTCACTGACAGGAGAACATCCTTGATACTCATGGAAATGTCAAACTCTTATAGTCACCCCGGCATAGCCGAGGGGTTACCGTTTTTAATTAATTATTATGCATGGGTTAGGCCATCAGATATGGAAAAGAAGAAAATTTCTAAAATGAAAAACATAAGTGCTGAAGGCGATTTGTTTAAAATAGAAATAGAAAAATATGACGTATCCTCATTCCGGGTATGTTTATCTGGATTTAGAGAAATTAGAAATAACGTATACTGAAACAAAATAGAGAATTCATTCGCTGGAGGCAAACTATGAATAACGTTTATATCATTATTTCATTTTATAAAATATACCTATTTATAGGAAAAATATAAACCGTCATTAACATCCATTTTTCCTCCGCATAATAACCCCGGATTTTTTTGGGGCATTATGTATTTACCGTGCTGGTTCATGCCTGTCGCCACGAGAGCAAGAATTAGCGGTCAAACTGAAAAAACGGCTGTATTCTGACCCGCATTTTTTACAATAATATTTATCGGTCTTTTTGAACCTCACTATGGGGTTTACTACCACATATCGTTAGTGTCGCCAAATCTAACCGCCACAAGCGGCGTAAACAAGTTTACGGCGAGGTGTTAAACTCCACTACGAATAAACTACCCCACGCTTTTCAATAAACTGTTTTCAGTTCCTGTCGACTGGTCTTTGTAAGATGTACAAAAAACTTTTAGGCAAAATGGCGTCTAACGTCCCGGCCGTTTGCGAAGTTTTTGCAACCCGAATAAGGGCTTTGCGAAGCAAAGTACTTGGCTACAAAAAATGTGGCGGAGTTTTGGCGCACGTTCCCCAGCGTAGTTGGGGCGCGGAATGGTCTAGCCGTTGCGGAGTCCGAGCCACCCACAAAGGGCGGTGAAGCACTAACAGTTCTGTCAGGCGAAGCGCCTGCCATGGACGGTGGGTGTTCTTTCTCTTTTCCTTTCCATTTTTTAAAACCTAATTTCAAACGCTCTTTTTGAATTTCCATCAAATCCGCATTTTTCATAAAATATATGACTTTCTTTTCTTTTGATAGCACTTTGTAATATTATTTTATAACAATTATTTTGTTTCCCATATTCTATTGCCATTTTTACAAACCTCTTTCCTACCCCTTTTTTCCTGCGTTTTTCGTCGGTTACTACGTTTTCTATAAAACCATTTGATTTTCCATTCCTTGTTAAATTAGGTATTATTGCCAAATAACATGATGAGATAATTTCATTATTTTCAATTGCGATGAAATATTTTATATTATTTTGTTCTATTTTTCCCCGTATTTTATTTGCTTCATTTATATTTACAAGATCTTCTTCTGGAAGCAATTGTTTATATAATTCTAAAATTTTTGGCAAATGTTTTTTGTGCGATACAATATTCTATCATTTTTTCCTCCTTTCTTTAATATATTCAAAGATTATTATTTTGCCAACTCTTTTTTCATTTTTGAACAATTTTTCTTTTTGCCGCATGGATGTGACACATTCCTTAAAAAAAATCAGTTTTTATTTTCGCCTAACCGCTTATTGTCCGAACTCTGTCGTATATCCTCTCGCGCGTCTTTCATGCGGGACGCATATCGTCTTAAACGGTTCAACCGGCGTGGCGGAGCGTTGCAGGAACGAATTCGGTATACAACGGCGGAGGGGCTGGGGAAGAAAAAAATAACGGGAATGGCGCGGCGACTGGTGGAACTGACGCGCTCAGCGCTGAGAAACAACACCGAGTTTTTCCTTCAGAAAACTCTCACTATATTTCACAGCGCCACAAACCGCCCCACTTTAAACATTACGGTGGCGTTTATCCAAACTGTCGCCGAATTTACCATGCATGAGACAGAGAGAGAGATTCGACGCCACACCCGCAAGGAGGGGTTCACCTTGCGGCGTCCCATTACAAGCGATCCTCACCCCGCGATCAGGTCTTCCAGAGCGGCGATGCCCGCGCTGTCAAGGGCGCGGGATATCTCGTCGCCGTCTTTGGAAAGCAGTATGGCGGTCGGCGTTGAAAACACCTTCCTGCGCTGCGCTTCCGCAAGCCCGTCTTCCGTATCCGCGTCCACCATGTCAATCGGAATGCCGAGTTTGCCGGCGGCCGCTTTTGCGGAGGGGCAAGCTGGACAGGCGGGGCGGACGAAAAGCAACAGGCGTGAATTGTGCGCCGAAACGTTAGCCGAAGCCACCGGTTGCGCCACGCCGCCCTGCGCGTCCGCGCTGTCTTCTACGGCGCCCGCTTCTATGGAAGCGGACGATTCCACAGGCGAGGTCTTTGCCGCAATCGTTGAGGCGGTCGCTTTAGCGACATCGGCTTCCGAAACCTCAAACAATTTCCGCTCCCCGTACTCCTCTTTCTTGCCCTTGTTCCAGTTCCGCACCGAACGGTAGTAGCCTACGATCCGGCTGTACACCTCGGCGGGTCCGCCCTGTACCTGCGCGAGTTTTTCCCGCGCTTCCAGTAGATCTTTGTTGATTTCTTCAATGGTTCTCATTGTTATTTTCCTCCTGAATAAATATTAAAATGAAAAATGGATAGAGGCTGTTGTCATTGCTGCGACACGTACACGTTATTGACAACGCGATCCAACCTCTTACACAGCTTGCGCCAGAGCGGAGTCCCGCTCTTCCTCTAGTTCGGCTATCCGCGCTTTTATCGCGGACTCTTGCTCCTCTTTGCACTTGGGGCAGGTGAAATGCTCCCCTTTGAGGTAGCCGTGCTTTTGGCACACCGAAAAAGTGGGTGAAATGGTGAAATACGGGATGCGGTAGTTGCTCGCTATGGTCCGCACAAGGTCGCGGCAGGTCTTCCAGTCGTCAATGGCTTCTCCCAAAAAGGCGTGGAACACGGTGCCACCCGTATAGGTGGTCTGAAGAGGCTCCTGCAAATCAAGGGCGTCAAACACATCGTGGGTCAGTCCCACAGGAAGCTGGGTCGAATTCGTGTAATACGGCTCATCGGCGCCCGCCGCGATGATCTTGGGATAACGTTCCTTGTCATGTTTCGCCAAACGGTACGAGGTCGATTCCGCAGGCGACGCCTCAAGGTTGAAGAGTTCTCCGGTTTCTTCCTGATAATCGGCGAGCTTGTCCCGCATGAACGCCAGCGTCTTTTTGGCGAACGCCTGCCCCTTTTCGGTGTCGATGGTCACATTCCTGCCCAGAAAATTCTGCAGGCACTCGTTCATGCCGACCAGCCCGATGGTGTTGAAGTGGTTGTCCAGCGTGCGCAGGTACCGTTTCGTATACGGAAAAAGTCCTGATTGCAAAAGCCGATTCACCACTTTCCGCTTGATAAGAAGGCTTTCCTTGGCAAGTTCCATGAGGTCGTCAAGTTTCTTGAAAAAGTCTTTCTCGGTTTGGGCGAGATACCCGATCCGGGGCAGGTTGATGGTGACGACGCCGATGGAGCCGGTAAGCTCATCCGAGCCGAACAGCCCGCCGCCGCGTTTGCGGAGCTCGCGCTTGTCCAACTGGAGGCGGCAACACATGCTTCGCACATCGCCCGGGTTCAGATCGGAATTGAGGAAGTTCTGGAAATATGGAGTGCCGTACCGAGCTGTCATCTCGAAGAGCAGTTTGGCGTTGTCACTGTCCCAATCAAAGTCCCCGGTGATGTTGTAAGTGGGAATGGGATACTGGAAGCCGCGTCCTTCCGCGTCTCCCTCAAGCATCAGTTCTATAAAGAGTCTGTTCACCCTGTCCATTTCCGGCTTGCAGTCTCCGTAGGTGAAATCCATTTCCACGCCGCCTACGACGGCTTTCTTGTCTTTGAGGTCAGTCGGACATGTCCAGTCAAGCGTGATATTGGTGAAGGGCGCCTGCGACCCCCAGCGGCTGGGCGTGTTCACACCGAACACGAAGCTCTGAAGGCACTGCTTCACCTCTTTGTCCGACAGATCATCCACATGCACAAATGGAGCGACGTAGGTGTCAAACGAGCTGAAGGCTTGAGCGCCCGCCCATTCGTTCTGGAGACAACCGAGGAAATTCACAGCCTGTTGCATGAGCGTTGAAAGGTGTTTCGCGGGATAGGACGTGATCTTGTCCGTAACGCCGCCCAACCCCTCGGCGATGAGTTGCCGCAATGACCAGCCTGCGCAATAGCCTGAAAACATGGACAGATCGTGGATATGGAAAGCCGCGTTCCGGTGGGCGTCCGCGATTTCCGGCGTATAGATGTTCTTGAGCCAGTAATTGGCCGTGACGCTGCCGGAGTTATGGAGAATGAGCCCACCCAGTGAATAGTTCACATTGGCATTCTCATTGACGCGCCAATCTTCCTGCTTCAAATACCCGTCCATGGTGGAATCAATGTCCAGCATGAGTTTTTTCATGTCCCGCATCGCTTCGTGTTTCGCGCGATACAGAATGTACGACTTGGCTACCGCCGTCTCTTTAGCTTCAATGAGCGCGTTCTCCACCAAATCCTGAATTTCTTCAATCGCGGGAATCGAATTTGGATGCCGCGCCGCCATCATATCCGTGATCGTCTCTTCCACACGGCTGGCAATGGCGTCTATCCTGTCCGCAGCGTTCTCCGCGCCCTTCCCCTGGACAGCGAAAAACGCTTTACTGATCGCGTTGTATATCTTCCCGCGATCATACGCCTCCACATCACCCGAACGTTTTACTACGTACTTAATCATGGTTTTCCTCCCAGTTTCTTACCTCTGCGATAAATTCATCTATGCTCTCAAAATGCCGGTATACCGACGCGAAGCGGATGTACGCGACTTTGTCAAGCTCCGCGAGCTTTTCAAGCGTCAAATCTCCTATGGCGCTTGCGGATATCTCACGGGTCACTCTTCCCAACATCGCCGAGGCGTCTTCGACCTCATTGACTAGGTTTTCGATGCTCATCTGGGATACGGGGCGCTTTTCCAAAGCCCGCTGTATCCCGCGCTCGATCTTATTCCGGTCGAAAGGCTCCCGGCGTCCATCTTTTTTGATAACCATAAAGGGCTTTATCTCAATGCGCTCGTAACTTGTAAACCTGAATCCGCAACTCAGACATTCTCTCCGCCGGCGGGTTGCGTCTCCCGCCGCAAGCGTTCTTGAGTCAAGCACCCTGTCATCTACACTTCCACAATTCGGACACCGCATATAAAATTCCTTGCCATGCAAACATCTAGACAACTTATCCACAGCGTTATACACACCATATACACAATATATAGTATTATTTAAGGCCGAATTTAGCGTCAATACTACTATACATTGTGCCATTTTTTTTTGCAAGGGGGGTTTGGGCGTTTTTATGAAAATTTTTTCTGAAAAACACGGGCGGGCAAATCGCCGCGCGATTCGTCCGCCGGAGCGGTTTGCGAACCAGAGGTT
>JAIRTS010000068.1 GCA_031254795.1 Treponema sp. | reverse complement strand
CTTTAGGGCGGTTTCAATAGCGGCATCCGCTTTCGGTTCAAGGGTATTGGATCCCGCATACAATCCATACCTATCAGAACCAACATACCCCGTCCCTTTAGGGCGGGGTTGTTGATTTTGCGTTTGGCCGGCGGCGAAACCTTTGGCAATCTCCCGGCTTTGCCGGGGGCGCGCGGGAACCGTTTGACGATATACAGCTAAAGTCCGGCGGCATATCGCGGCTTCCGCAGAACTCTATGGAGCCTCCATAGAAGTCTATGGAACTTTCATAGAACTCTATGGAACCCTCGTAGAACTCTATGAAACATCCATAGAACTCTATGGAGCATCCATAGAACTCTATGGAACATCCATAGAACTCTATGAAACCTCCATAGAACTCTATGGAGCATCCATAGAACTCTATGGGGCATCCATATAACTCTATGGGGCATCCATAGAACTCTATGAGACATCCATAGAACTCTATGAGGCATCCATAGAACTCTATGAGGCATCCATAGAACTCTATGAGACCTCCATAGAACTCTATGAGGCCTCCATAGAACTCTATGAGACCTCCGTAGAACTCTATGGAAAGGCGGTGGAATACTATGGGAACTTCTTCGCCCAAAGGTTGTGTGGAAACATTAATTACACCAACAAACGAAAGCCGCTTGTATATTGTTGGCGCGTGGTTAACATGTCTAAAAGTGAAGCGATATAATAATCAGCTCCTGCCAAGTTTTCCGCCTCGCCTACGCCAATAACCATAACACCGCCTGTTTTCGCGGCTTTCACACCCGACGCCGAATCCTCAAACGCCACGCGTTGTCGCGGGGGAAGAGACAATGCGCCCGCGGCTTTCAGGAAAACTTCGGGGTCGGGCTTCGCTTTTCCCGCCGAGTCGCCGTCGACAACCGCGTCAAAAAACGATTTTATGTTGAGCCGCTCAAGTATAAATGGAGCGTTCTCGCTTGCGGAGCCCAACGCAATGCGGATACCGTAATTATGTGGCAATGCAAGGCATTTCCGTGAGCCGGGTAGCAACGCCGTCTCATCAAGCGTGTTGAGGTGTTCCACACACCATGTGTTTTTCTTCGCCGCCGCCGCCTGTTTTTCTTTTCGCTCAGGGTACGGCGCCCGGTTTCAAGCAAGATTTCAAGTGACCGCATGCGGCTTGCGCCTTTAAGGAGTTCGTTGTCGCGTTCGGTAAAATCAAAGCCTGGTCCCGAAGCAAGCCGTTTCCAGGCGAGATAGTGATACTTGGCGGCATCGACAATCACCCCATCCAGGTCAAAGATAGCGCCGCGAATTTCCGGCGTGTTTTTAAGGCGTTCACAGTCTTGTGTCCCATTTACCGCAGAATGCGTCCACCGGGCTTTTGCCGGCGAAGGGTGAGCGCATGATAGTTTCCACTTGGTCAAATGGCGGTGGAACATATGGTAGCTGGGCGGGTCAAGTGACAGTTGACACAAAAGTGGCGCGGGGCGGATAGTTTATCCCGTGCTGGTGTCCCGGTGTTTTTCTAACGCGGGATCATTTTGGTTTCAAACCGACTTCGGCCTGATCTTCAACAGCTCTATTCCCGCAAGGAGAACGATGCCGATCCCGTGGGTGTCGTTGACGCGGGGCGGCAGGTGTTCGGCGTAATAGCGGGGATTGAAGGCAAATTCCGATCCTCGGCATACGCCGTGGATCGCGCCGTCTTTGTCAATGGCGTTTTGCTCAAGCGCGCGCCACGCCTTCTCCGAGGCGGCGAGGTATGGGCGCGGGTCTTCGAACCAGCCTTGGCGTATCCCCCGGCAGAAGGACGCGATAAACATGGCGGTGACCGAAGTTTCAGGATAAGAAGACGCTATGTTCAGGACCTGACGCCACATGCCGCTTTCCCCCTGGAGGGAAAGGCACGCGGCGGAAAGGGTTTTGAAAAAAGCGAGAAGCTCTTCCCGTCCGGGATGTTCCGGCGGCAAGACAGCGAGCAGTTCCGAAAGCGAAAAGATCGTCCATCCGTTCCCCCTTCCCCACGGGACGCCAGTGTTCATGCCGCGCTCAAAATCGTATACATGAGCCATGAGCCCACTGTCCTCTAAAAAGAGATATTTCTTGAAACCCGCAAACTGATCCGCCGCCAGATCGAGAAGGGAAGCGTCCCCTTTTAGTTGCGCGTAACGGCAGAGAAACGGTACGCTCATATACAGATCGTCGGCCCACAGGGTGTTGTTATGAAAATGGTGCATCTGTTTTTTACGAAAGAAGCAGTTTTCAGGGAGGCGGTCCTGCCGGTGAAGGATATGATCGCCCACATAATCCGCCACCGGGAGACAGCCATCAATTGCGCGGTCTTTGGCGGCTTCCAGCATAGTGGAGGCGAAAGAGCCGCAGTCATCCAGACTGTCAATGGAAGAGAGGAGATGATGTACCACCGTCGCCCCGCCGAAATGGGTTTTGTCAAACAGCGCGTAATCCAGCGTATGCACGGATTTCGAGATATGGCCGGTGACATAGTTTGCGGCGCCCGCGCCAAACGCTCTTTCTTCCGGCTTGCCGGAGGCTTCAAAATACCGCGCCGTTTCAATAAGCCCGTAGAGGGTGACGCCAAGGGGGTAATTCCAGTGTCCATAAAGAGCGTTTTCATTGTAAAGCCTTACCCATAGATCCGGCGCGTCAAGACGCCACCATGTTTTTTCTTTCCCGTTTCCCACAAGCGCGTCCGGATCAAAGAGCGCCAATTCGCTTTCGCGCGTTTCCCGAAATATGCCCGCGTATATCCACGCAAAACGACCGTTGCCGGCAAAAAAAGGATTTACCGGTTCAAGGCGGAGGGGGGAATCCGGAATATGCTCCATTTCCACCGTAAAGTCCCATGAGCCAAAGGCGGGTTTTGTGGATATAACAGCGAGGTGGTTGATTCCCTTCTGAAACACCGCCTCGCGCCGGAAAGGACCGCTTCCTCTGAACACTTCCGTATATGACTGATCCGCTCCCGACACATACAGGACGCAGGCGCCGGAGGAACTGCCCAGTAATGACACCGTTGTTTTTTCCGCCGCGACAATGACCGTGCGGGCCAAAGCGCGAGCCTCGCTCCGTGAGCCGCCCGCGCAGGAGCCGCTTGCGCAATCTCCCCCCGCTTCCGGAAAAAGCCGCGCGAAACATCCTGCCTTGATCTCGCTGTCGCTCCACTCAGGCGGCGGGACGTACAGGGTGGACAAAAACAGCGAACAAGGCGGAAGCGCCTCCGCCGGCAAGGGCTCGCTCAAAGGGCGGGTATAGTCAAACCCTTCTGTTTGGGGAAGAGCCGCGTCAAGTCGGGAAAGCCCCACGCCCTTAAAGAAATAGTAGTCGAGTTTACCGAGCCATGTTCCGAATTCTCCGCCAAAACCGGCCTTTGTCCGGGTGAAGCGAAGAACCAAATCGTTCCGGCCCCGCCGTACCGGCAACGCAAAGGTGATCGCCCTGTTGGAATAGCGCTCGTCCATCACATCGGTAGCGTAAAGCATGGTTCCGTTTATCCACAGCTTCACGGGGCCCGCGGGAATGAGGACAAACTTCAGCATATCGTCTTCACCCGCTTCATACGCTCCCCAGGCATAAACGTAGGAACCGAGGGGCGCGTCCGGAAAGATTGCGGCGAAGTCCGCCGTGTAGCGGTAACTGGCGTTACGGATAATCCCCCGCGTGGAATAGGGGCGCGCCGTGTAGTCATGCCGGGGATTGGCCGCCATGTACCGTTCCGCAATGGCTTTGACCGTAAGCTCCCCGTTCCCCCGGGAAAAACGCGCTATGGAAGCAGCCGGATCAAAATAAGCATCCACTATAAAGCCTGACAACAGACACCCCTATGCCTTCAAGCCCGAAGTTACAAGGCCTTCAACAATATATTTCTGGAATATAACGAAAATAGCCAGAACCGGGATCAGGGAAAGGGTTCCCATAGCGAAGATTGCGCCCCAATCCGTGGAACTCATGGGGTCGGCGAACATCCTCAGAGCAAGGGACACCGTAAAACTGCGGGGGCGGTTCAGGTACAGAAGAGGCCCAAGAAAATCGTCCCAGCGCCAATAGAAACTGAAAATAGTCGCCGTAATCAGGGCAGGTTTAATAAGTGGAAAAATAATGCGCAGATAAATGCTGAATTTATTGCAGCCGTCAATCATCGCGGACTGATCCAATTCATGGGGAATGCCCCGGATAAATTGTACCATAAGGAAGATAAAGAAAGCCTGCCCTCCGAACTGGGGTACTATCAGCGGCAGAAAAGTATCCACCCAGCCTATCTTATGGAAAATGATGAACTGGGGAACCATGACCACCTGATAGGGAAGCATCATCGTAAGAAACATACAGCCGTACCAGAACGATCCGCCCCTGAAGCGGACGCGGGCAAAGCCGAACGCCACGAGTGATGAGGCGACAACCGCTCCGATGGTGGACACAATCGTAACAAAGAACGAATTCTTAAAAAAGGTTCCAAAAGAGGTTGAGCCGTTATAGGCCCAGCCCCGTATAAAGTTGTCAATATGCAGTGTTTTGGGAATTAACGAAAAAGAATTAAAAATCTCCCCGGTCTCCTTAAAGGCATTGGAGATCATCCACAAGATAGGATACAGCATGAGGAAACCGAGAAAAATAACAAAGACATGAAAGACACCGTCATCTCTCAGTTTTTTTAACTTTCGCGTGTTTAACGTGTTCGAATTATTCATACGCACTCCAAAATTATGATTCATAGAAAACCCATTTATCGGAGGTTTTAAAAATGACGCCCGTGAAAACACCGATGATAAGCACCAGCGCCCACGCCATAGCGGAACTATAGCCCATGCTGTAGTACTTAAAAGCCCGCTGGTATAGATAGAGAGCGTAAACCAGCGTCGAGTTTTGCGGATCGCCATTGCCCCCCGAAACAACAAAAGCTTGTGTAAAGACGGTGAAGCCATTGATGAGCTGCATGATTAGATTGAAGAAAATGATCGATGTCATCTGTGGCAGGGTTATATTGAAAAATTGTCTTACGGGACCCGCCCCGTCAATGGAAGCCGCCTCGTAGTAGGTTACCGGTATCTGCCTGAGTCCCGCAAGGAAGATCAGCATGGACGAACCGAATTGCCATACCGCCAGCAGGATCAGCGTCCAGATGGCGGTATTCGGATTTCCAAGCCAGCTTATCGCGCTGTTTATACCAACAGCCTGCAACACCGCGTTGATCGCCCCGTCCGAAAGAAAAAGCCGCCGCCACATTACGGCAACCGCGATGCTGCCTCCAACAATTGAGGGCAGATAGTACGCCGCCTGATACACGCGGATCATTCGGGACGCCCGTTTAAAAAGTACGGCAACGATAAAGGCAAAGACGAGACGGAGCGGCACCGAGACAAAGGCGTAGAAAAAAGTAACCGCCAAAGACTTCCAAAAAAGCTCGTCGGCAACCATACGTCTGAAATTTTCCAATCCTGAAAAAACCGGAGAGCCCAGAATGTCATAATCCGTGAAAGAAAAGTACAGGGAGAACATAATGGGAATAATAGAAAAAGCGAAAAAACAGAGAAGCCACGGACTAATAAAAGCATACCCCGCGACATCTTCCATAAACCGTCTTTTTTTATATTGAAGCGCTTGATTGTCACTCATAAACCCAACCCCCTGTACCTTCATGCTGCTACCGTGCGCTTAAAATTTGGTTTGCCCTGGTTATAAACCGGGAAGCGCCCTCGGATGAAGAAATACTCTTGCTCAAAACCTGCTGCGCAATATCCCGCAACAACGCGAGAATCTCGCCGTTTGCCGCCGGATCGGGCAGGTCAATATCGCTTGAGTTTTCCGCCGCAAGAGAAACAAAGTCAAAGGACATTTTCATATTGTTGTCCATTTTGGGGAACAGATAGGAACGGACGTTTTCAGGAACAGGAACGCCGCGCTCGGCGAGAAGAATATCGTTCGCGCCAAGATCGTTCAGGAAGAAGTTAAATGCCTTTGCCGCCAAATCGGGGTTTTCCGCCTTTGCCGCAATGCTGAAAAACATTGAAGGTTTGAGGTATGTCCCTTTTCGTTTCGCGTTATCAATGGTGGGGAAAAGAAGCATGCCGATGGGACGTTTCGCTCCGTTTGCCGTCGCGGTGAGCTGATTGCTCCAGATGTACTGCACCCACGACTGCCCCTTGGAAAAGGCGTCTTCCTCTATGCTGACCGTTACGAAGGCTTCATCGGCGGGTATCAAAGCGCCCGCGTTGAGGAGCCTAAGCTGGAGATCCCAGTAGTCCTTCAAAAGCGAGGGATCGGAAAAGCCCAGTTTCTTCCCATCCGGAGTATAGAAAGACGCTCCGGTCTGCCGGAGGAATATTTCGAATACGACCTTCACATCAGT
>JAIRTS010000060.1 GCA_031254795.1 Treponema sp. | reverse complement strand
GCGCGTGGCTTGGCGGAGACGGAGAGAAGGGCGGAGACTATCCCAAAGTGGAGCTCACGTTGAATCCGTATCTTCCGCTTTCATTCGCGACCGTTGGTCTCGGGTTTGCTTTTGGCGTGGAGTTAGGAAAAGATGATTCCAGCCATGTCGGTGTCGACCTCTACATTCAGAAAGCGGTTGGCGGCGGGAGCATCAAAGCCGGCGTAGCGGCGAAAATTAAGCCGGGCATGATAGAGGCTCCCAAGCAGGATGTCACTATCGCCCTTCCGATTGAAATCACCTATAGCCTCTAGCCTCTGATAAAATAGCGGCTAGTAAAATCTCCATTTATTTCAATAAAAAAGCCTCCGTGAAAGCGGAGGCTTTTTTTGTTCGTAACATTCGCTGAAATATGGCTTCTGGTCTTGTATAAGAAAGCGGCGAATAAACCTTTATGGGGATGGCAAGTATATAGTGGCGTTAGACCGCGCCGCCAATACCGCATCTTTTCTGAAATGGCGCTGGCGACGAGCAACCTATCAAACAAACTGACGGATTTTCGATGCCACGTCTCGACAATCGCCCGTCTCGCGCCTTCCGACAGCGGCAAGCCGCCGTTGAAAAACCAGACGGGCGCGTGGGGCGTCCAAGAGCAAATTCATTTTGAAATTGAAAACGGCTTCTTGCCACGCGCCGCTCCAGCCCGCAAGCGCGGCGTAGCTCATAAAGACAAAGCCCCCCTCGCGTTTTTTATGGCGGGAAAGACTGCGTGCAGGGGTGTGTGAAACTCTCGCCGTCATTCTCAAAGAAGCGAGAGATGAGCCTGTTCCAAAACGCGAACCTTTGGTTCGCGCCGCTACCTCAACGCCGCCGCTTCTGCCCGCGTCGCTTTCCTCCAAAACTGACTGCGCCCAATGCCGAGTCCAATTTCGCCCCTCATTTCCAGGGTGTCAGTTTTGTATTTGGCGCCATTCGCCTTGTGAAAAGTGATTTTGCACTTGTACATATTGCCGTCTTCGGGATTGATGATGTTGCCGCCGGACCACTGCCCCTCTTTCTCCTGACGCAGACCAAAAATCCACGGCGTCCCGACCACTCGCATCTGATTCACCTTGCCGCTCGCCGGAAAACCCCTGTAGCTCTCCTTGCATAACAGCGCGATCTGATCCTGCGGAAATTCGGCGACCGAAAGCATTTTTCCATATAAAAGCCCATTTTTCTCCTGATAAATCTCCCAGCCAGCCGTTGTTTTTCCGGTTTTTTCATCAACGCTGAGCCAAAACCCCAGCGCCGGATCTTCGGCGAAACAGAAACCCGCGCATAAAAGCGTCATGCATAAAACAAGAAACAATCGCACCTTTTTCTCCATATTTTATTCGCAGTGGGGTTTAATACCCCGCCCCTTGGGGCGGTTAGAATTGGCAACGCCTACAAAAAAATGGTAGTAGGCCCCACAGTTAAATAATTTCCTTACAGAACGAACCTCAAAAACAATGCAACGCGGACAAGACACCCCGCCGCTTGCGGCGGGGAGGTTCATCCAAATTGAGAACATTGAGACAATCTCTACTATACATAAAATCCGCTTGAGTGTAAACAGCGGCCGCATTGACTCTCACCCCCGTTCTGGTATAGCATAATGCCAATGAAACAGTTGAAACAGCCAGTCCTCGCCGAAAAAATCAGCGGCATAGAAGCCGTTTTGTCCGGCATATTGCCCGCTTCGGCGGACAGCGGGTGGATAAACGCCGTGTTTTCCCATCAGGACGTTTCTCCGGCGGCGGCGCGGCGTCTCATTGAGCCTGCGTACGACCTTGTACGCAGGGGCGGCAAACGCTGGCGGCCTCTGCTCGCGTTGCTGGTATGCGGGGCATTGGACGGCTCCGAGCAAGACTGCCTTCCGCTCGCGCCTCTCTTGGAACTCTCCCACAACGCGAGCCTCATTCATGACGACATTGAAGATCATTCGGACATGCGCCGGGGCGAACCGGCTGTTCATATCAAATACGGCGAGGATATAGGCGTAAACAGCGGCAGTTTCCTGTATTTTCTTCCGCTCTGTTGCATTGACACGTGGAACGCCGGCGCAAAACGGAAAAACAGGATGTATAGCCTCTGGGCTGAACATATAAGGCGCCTTCATCTGGGGCAGTCCATGGATATCACGTGGCACCGCGACTTCGATACCATTCCCAACGCCGGCGAATACCGCGTCATGTGCGGCCTTAAAACTGGCTCGCTCGCCCGCCTCGCCGCCATGATCGGCGTTCTCGCCGCCGGCGTCGCCTCGCCGCGTCTGCGAAAAGCGGGCGCCGGCAAAACAGACGAGGCGGCCGAGTCGCTCGGAGCGGCGGCGGAAAAACTGGGCGTAGGTTTCCAAATTCTGGACGATGTGAAAAACCTCACCACCGGCAATCCCGGAAAAAAACGCGGCGACGACATTGTCGAAGGCAAAAAAAGCCTGCCGGTCATCCTCTATCTGCAAGCCGCCTATGAGGACACGGCGCGTGCAGGCGCGGCGCATAATGGCGCTTCAAAAAAGCGGTTTGTCCGGCGTTGTTTTCAAAGCGCCCGTGAAAACGGCGCCGCCGCGCCGGAAGTGGAAGAGTTGATAGCGCGGCTGGAAGCGTCAGGCGCCATAACCCAGGCGCGGGCGCAAGGAGAGGCTCTTATCGAAGAGGCGAAGGCAACGTTCGGACGGGAAACATGCGCCAGCGTTCCCCTCAACCACGATTACCGGGAATTGCTCTCCGCCCTTATTGACTCAATGGGGTGAGCGGCGCTTGTCGCGTACGCATCGAAAATTATTTGAAAGCGGGTGTAATACCCAGCCATAAAGGGCGAATTTTTTATCAACAGAGCCTGTTTCAAAACGTGAACTATGTTCGAGCTTTGAAACAGGCTCTGGAAAAAGCAGTCTAAAACCCGCTTTTTCCTTGAAATCTAAGGCTGCTGTTCCAAAACTGAAGTTTTGGAACAGCAACACACATAAATTGCGGGGTAGTTCGTTTGACAAACGCGCTTTTTTCATCTATAATTATGAAATTATGAAGAAGTTTTTGATAGGCGTGGCCGTTTTTACGGCGCTCGCCGCGTCGCCTCTTTCCGCTCAAACAACGTGGACGACCAACGGCGTTCTTTCCGGCAAGCAAGCGGTCTCGGCTTCCCTCGCCATGTACAGCGCCCCGCTCATCGAAGAAGGGCAATTCCCCCTGTCCGCCCGCTACCGCTTTGAAATTCCGCAGGTTTCCGCAGTGGGCGCGTTTCAATTCAGTGGAGACACGCAGGATATTGTTCTGAACGGCGTCTATTTTCCGCTTAACACCCCGCGATTCCGGGTGGGCGCAGGCGCCTTGTACCACGGGGGCTGGTTCGAGATGGACGGCGAACTCGTTTCCTTTCAAAGCGATATATTTCTTGGCGCATACGCGACCATTAACTTTTGGCGCATGTATCTGAACGTACATGTTGGATGGTTTGAGCAGATCACAACTGTTCCCGCGCTTCCTCCCGGATACGAGACCTTCACGCAAAGCGACATGGCGATGTCCCTGTTTTTAGGCGGCAAACTGCTTGACAATTTCAGCGCGGAGATCGGCGTCGCTTCCTATGAACTCTACCGGTATCACCTGTTTTTTAATCCCGCTTTCTCGTTGTCATTGCGCTATGAATTTCAAACGCCGCGCTTTCAGGGCAAGGCGCTCGAAGGGCGCATTTTCGCGGAACTGTCGACATCGGCGCGTTATTCCGACATGTTTACCCTTTCCAGTCATGTTGAATACTCCGCCACAACCATAACCATAGGGTACGCCTTTTAAGGAGGAACGCCATGAAAAAAACGGCGGCGCTTGTCGCGTTGCGGCTTATCACGCTATGCCTCGCGCTCGTAGCATGCAAGGATGAATACGGCCTGGATGAATTCCTTAACCGCGCTGACGATGTAAACGCCAGAAGCGCGTACATCACGGACATTGGCGCGCCTGCGCTTGATGATAACAAACCGAACCCTCCGGACGATAAGCCTTTCGGTGATAACTACACGGTTCTGATACTTGCCGACATACACTTCGGAGCGCATTCTGATCATCCCGATCTGCCCTATGACCAGTTTTATCAGTGGCTTGACATGAACAAGGGAGATAAAAAGCCCGCCTTCTGCCTTGCGCTCGGCGATAACGCGGAATCCGGCGTGGAAAAGGAGTATCTGCAATTCAAGGAGCTTTCCAAAAAACTTGAAGAACAGTACGAGATACCAGTCTATTCCATCGTAGGCAACCACGATCTCTACAACAACGGCTGGCGATATTATACGAAATACTGCAAGCCCTACATATCCTACTACCGTTTCACTACCGGAAGCTTTTCGTGGTACGCCCTTGATTCGGGAAGCGGCACGCTTGGCGGCAGCCAATTCAAAAATTTTGTCGGCAACCTCAAGGCGGATCCAAATCCCAAAATCGTTTTCTCACATTATCCGACGTATGGAGGAGGCAACTTCTACTTCTCTCTGTCCGATCCGCGCGAACGCGCCGCGCTCATATCCGCGTTTGCAAAGAACAATGTGAAAATAGTGCTGGAAGGGCATCAGCATCCGGGCAGTTTCTACGACTTCGGCTCGTTCAAGGAATACAATGTGTCGGCGTTCCGCGACAGGCAGAGTTGGCATCTTCTTACTGTAGATGAAGAGAAGGAAACCGTAACGCTTGAGACATTTCCCAAGTAGCGGTTACTCCGGCTTGCGGCTAGTCAATCATCCACAATCCGCCACGAAAGCGGCTCAACCGTCCCGTCTTTCAGAAACAACGCGGCGTCCCCTTTCTCAAGAATCCGGACGGTGCATTCAAGCGTCCGGCCTTGCAGGCGTCTGAGCGCCGCTTCTTTTTCGGGGGGCGAAACGCCGTACCGTTTGCCGTCCACCGTAACGATGACGGCGAACGTGTGAGGTTCATTGCCAAAAATTTTCACCTCGCCGGTGACGCGCATGATTCGCCCAGACTCTCCTTCGCCTGCCTGCGGCTCGTCTTTTTCACCGCCCGCAAAAAGCCCATTGTGAAAGCTCGCCGCCATAAACAGTGTAATAAAGAGAAGGGTTTTCATTGGGTGCTTGTGATTCGGTTGGCATTAGAACTTTTCGTTGATCACCGTACCGCGCTGTCCCGTAAGTTCAAGGTAGGCGATCTCGGCGAAGCCGAAATTCGTGTTTTGGGTGAAGTTTTTCGCGTACTCATCGTAGAGCATGTCTTCGTACATATCGCCCGCGAAGCCTTGATCGATAAAACCGGATTTTTGAATGGTCTTTCTCATGCTGTTAAGCAAATTCTTGAGCAGGAACGACTCAAGCGCCTCGCATTGTTCGTAGAGTACGCTGGTTTTATCAATAACAGGTTTTCCCGCCGCCGCGCCGCCGCCCGTGTTTTCTTTCAGCGAGGCGGAGTCTTTCGCGGCGGATTCAAGGCTTTGGATGAGGTTGTCAAACGCGCCTTTTTCACCGGCCGCAGTTGCGGAAGCCGCAGAATCCGCCGCGGAAACGCCGTTCACGCCGCCTCCAAACGCGCCCCGTTCAAATTGACCATTGTTGATAGACTGTGTCGCCAAGGACGCCGCCTCCATTTATCCGCCTACCGCTTCAGGCTTGTCGCTGTCGCGAGCATGCTGTCGCTGGTCTGTATGGTTTTGGAATTAAACTCGTAGGCGCGTTGCGCCACGATAAGATCGACCATTTCCCGCACCACAGAAACATTGGACATTTCGAGGAATTTGTGGTAAATCCTGCCCATGCCCTCAAACCCCGGGCGCCCCGGAATGGGATCGCCTGACGCGCTCGTTATTTTGTAAAGGTTTTCGCCCGCCGCAGTGAGTCCCACCGGATTCGGGAAGCGGTACAACTCCATCTGCCCAACTTCAATCGGCGTGGTCTCGTCAATCTGCGGCACAATCACGGACACTCTGCCGTCCTGGGATACGGTGATGCTTTCGGGCAGGAAGTTTTCCGGCATCACGATGTCCGGCAGGAGCCAGTACCCCTGAGACGTAACCATACGTCCCGTTGAATCAACCTGAAACGCGCCGTTGCGGGTATAGGCGTAGCTGCCGTCGTACAACTGCACGCGAAAGAACCCCTCTCCCACAACGGCCACATCGGTCGGTATATCGGTGTGCTGGGGCGATCCCTGCCCGAACATGCGCTGGGTGTCCGCCAGTTTGACGCCATGCCCCATCTGCACGCCCACCGGAACAACCGTGTCTTCGGTCGCCGGCGTACCGGCCGTCCTGATGGTCTGGTAGAGCAGGTCTTCAAAATCCGCCCGTTGCTTTTTGTAGCCCGTTGTATTTACATTGGCCAGATTGTTGGAAATCGTGTCAATATTCGCCTGTTGCCCTATCATGCCGGAAGCGCCGGTCCACAAACTTCGCACCATGTATTTCTACTCCTTTATCCTAACTTGCTCACCTGGTTTATCAACACGCCCAGCATGGAGTCGCCGGTCATAATAACTTTCTGATTCGCCTCGTACGCCCGGTTGACTTCAATCATTTGCGCCATTTCGACAACCGGCTCAACATTGGAGCCTTCCACAAAACCCTGTGTCACCCGCGGGCGTTCCGCGACGTTTAGCGTATGCGCCTCGCCCGAAACATCGGTGGCCTTGTACAAGCTGGAGCCCTGCTTTTGCAAGTACCGGTCAAGATCAAAATCAACGATTCTGAGGACATCAAGCAACTCTGTCTGCTCCCATGTATTGCTTTCCCGTGAAACCAGCACGTCAGGATCATCGGAAATAGCGGCGTTTATCCAGATTTTGCCTTCCTTGTCAACCTGAAAATTATTGGCTTTTATCCTGATGAATCCGTTCTCGCCCAACACCGGATATCCCTCTTTGGTTTCGAGGATACCTTCTTTTCCAAGCTGGAAACTGCCGTTGCGGGTGTATCGCTCGCCCCACGGGGTCGCCACCACAAAGAAACCTTTGCCGTCAAGCGCAAGATCATAGTCGCTATCGGTCTGCTTCAAGGCGCCCTGCTGGAAATCCGTGAAAAGCTCGTTCAATTCAACGCCGGTTCCCAATCTGCCCACTATGGGCGCGACATCCGCCGAACCAAATGGCTGTTGGTACACGCCGTCGTCATTCATGCGCCGGAGCAACAACTCTGGAAACGCCTTGAAAGACGCCGTGTCTCTTTTGTATGAGTCCTGATCGATGTTGGCGAGGTTGTTCGCTATCGCGTCAAGTCGCCATTGCTGCGCCCGCATTCCGCTTGCGCCAGTGTACCATCCTCTAACCATTTCTACATCTCCACTCTTTCTATACTATCGGATGAAATGCGTGAAATGTTTAGGGAAACGCTGATTAACTTGACGCTAATCAAGAGTGTTTCAAAACGCGAACTACGTTCGGGTTCGTTTTAAACCAAAAGGGCTACGCCCTACATGAGCCTCCTCGCCGCAAGCGGCAGGGTATTAAACCCCACTGCGAATAAAGAAGCGCGCCGTTGCGCGTCTACATGCGCACAATCCGCGTTTTTGTCAGTTCCTCCACGCCGGAGCCGCCTGATTCCGCGATATCCACGACCAGCACATCGTTTTCAAACCTGCAGCCTCCAAGCGCCGGATCGTACAACCCCGGCTCAATGGTGAAAATCATGCCGCTCTGCAAAATCCACGGGTTTTCAGCTTTGCTCCTCAGAAAGGGCGCCTCGTGTATTTCAAGCCCCACGCCGTGTCCCAACCCGTGCGGCAGGACTTTTCCATTCTCACCGTAAAAATTATCAACGGCTATCGCAATGTCGCGGGCGGAAACGCCGGGTCTTGCCATAGAGAGCGCCAGATCGTAGGCCCGCTTCATCAGGGAGAGGAGTTTTTCCTGTTCGGGCGTGGCGTCCTGAACAAAGGTCATGGTAACGTCGCTGGCGTATCCTTGGTATGCAAGCCCAAAATCAAGGATGGAAAGCCCTTTTCCCGCGAAAGAGGCGAACGTATACGCCGGGAAGGCATGAATGCCGAAACTGCGGGAGGGTCCCGCAACCAGAGTTTCAAAACTCGTGCCTTCGCATCCCTGTTTTCTCGCCTCCGCTTCAATAAACAGCGCGACGTCGCTTTCGGTTTTGAGCGTTCCGTCTGTCACGTTTTTTTCCAGACGCTCTATTATGTCATTGGTGATGGAAGCGAGCGTTTTGTAAACGCTCAACTCTTCCGCATCTTTAACAGCGCGTCTTCGCGCGACTTCTTCAGCGATCCCATCGTTCCGGCATACTAATTCATACTCATCCAGACTCTTTTGATACTGTAAAAAAAGCGGATGCGGCGTCGCGGCGGGAATCTCAATGCGGTCGCGCGTTTTTATATGAAAATGTTTGACCGCGTTTGCAAGGGCTTGCATCGCCATGCGTCCGAAGTCGTTATACGGCGCGATGACATCCGCGTCTGCATGCAACTGAGCCATGTTGACATCCCACGGAACGAGCAGGCTTTTCCTGTCCGCAACGGACAGGAAAAGCAACGCGTCACCCGGCTGGCCGGTGAGCCAGCGGACAGCCGGATCGCGCCTTCCCTCGACATCTTCAAACATGGCCAAAGCGATGTCTTCTTTTGCCATCCAATCATATATTTTTTCACGACGGGTTTTGCAAGCGTTCATAAACGTGAGTATGCCACATTTTGCGGATTTGGACAAGGCTGGGATTCCATAAATCACGGTTTTCGCCGCGCTTTGTGCCGCAAACCCTACAAACGCGACAGCGCGGCAGGCTACCGGAGAAAACCCTGTGCCAAGACACGCAATAGAAATGACGTCCTCCTTCACGCGGCATGAGAATCTGCGCCGCCCATTTTGGACATTTTCATATCTTCAAATGGAACAGGCTCGAACGATTTTCCCTTCCACAGGACGTTCGACGTGAGGTTTAATATCCCGCCGCAAACTTGTTTGCGCCAAACTTGTTTGCGCCGCTTGCGGACAGGGAGGCTCATTATAAATCCAGTCCCCGGTAGTGGTTAGCGTCATGATTCAGGCTTTGGGCGCATCCGGCGCCATACGCCGGACCGGGCTTGCCATATAGAAGGCTCGTTAGAGCGCTCCGTCAGGTAGCTCAAGGCCATTTGTCGCATTTTCCATTTTCTCAACGGCAATGTTATCCGCCTTATCTTTGGCAGCCAAAAACGCATCCACTATTGATTTTTCCAGCGGCGTTTTATATTCCGGACTCAGAATTTTATCATTTATACTGACTTTTCTAACAGATTTTGTACAGGACATAGTCACTTCTACCAGCCTACGCTTATCCGATCCTTTTACAAGGATTCTTTCAAGTTCTTCCTGCGCGATTTTAACCTTTTCCTGCATGTCTTTCGCCTGTTCTACAAGGGCGTCCAATCGGTTCTCGGAAACCGTCCGCGGGTCTATAGGCTCTCTTTTCTTCTCTATCATCTCCAATAATTCTGAAGTGTCAACACCATAATATTTTGACACCCACTCAAGGCTGGCTCTTGTTCTGCGAAATTCAACGTCTTCCAGTATTTTTTCAAGAATAAAAAATATACATTCAAAACAACCGTCAGGGAACAGGATGGCTAAAATACCCCGGTTTCCCAAATCTCTGAAGGTTTCGGCTGTCTTGTCCGCGTTGGCCGGGAATATCGCATAATGATATATACCTTTCTCAAAAAAAGATTCAAGCAGATTCATTATACGGTCCTCTTTTAAACTGCAACCCAGGAACAACAGGTTTTTCCCTTTTATAAAGACCTCTAATGTTTTTGTCAGGCGGGAATCCTTGGAATAGAATTCATCATAGTCTGATTTTGTAAGTATTATAGATTCTGGCGTGTTTATTGTACCATGCATTTTGTATACCGTACAACCCTCCTCGCTGCCGCTCTGGATAGCGCGGGTCAGCCCGTCTTTCTCCACCGGCGTATAGGTCTGCAAATTCACTCCATTTTCGGCATATATGGTCTCAAGCACATTGTCAAAATTGGTTGTTATCACCATATCTTTGAATAGATACGGCAACGGGGAAACAGCCGCATAATCAAATATATATTTATACTTCGAAATGTAGTATTTTAGGCGAGCATCCGAAAAAGTATGTTCAATATCACGGATAAAACCCGCATAACCGCGATGATTGTTTAAATATTCCGCCTTGTCCTCACATTTAAAATTTTGAAAATCATTGCTTCCGAAATGGGTTAATTTTGCGTCATAAATATCCGCAAGAAATTTTTCCCATGTAGGATAATCCAAAAACGCCGATAATCCCGCGCCAACAAATGGAACAACTCTATTATTTTCTATCTGCCTCCGCAGTTCATCCAAAATATCCTCATTGTCATTCGCAAACGCATTTATCGCCTTGAGCGTTTCATCTTTTAGCATTCTGTATAACTCGTTTACCCTGGTGTCTTTTACTCTCTTGTTTATTGAAAAAACATACGCGTTTTCTCTTATTGCCTCGCAATAAGTATTCGCCGCCTCCGTTATCTTATCGATCTTATATAGATATAATCCCTTATAAATCATGGCGCATATAACTTCAATAGACAGCATGACACTCTTTGCGCCACGATAGTTTTCTATTAGTACGGAGAGAATATGTATATTTTTGTCAATTTCTTTCTTTTCTTCCCGGCTTAGCTCTTCTTTACTGTTAATAAGAGCAAAATTCAAACTCCGGGAAATCACCGCTTTAGCGGCCTGAATCTGTAAAGACACTGACGCGGCGCCGCTGTATTTTAGTTTGATGTCTTCCAAAACAGCATTGGCTTCATCATGCCGTTTCAAACGCTCTAATCCGCAAGCTTTATTCCACATTGTCTTTGCGACAATTACCTGAAAATTCTCATCGTCAACATTTTGATATTTGCCAATTATCGAGTTTTCTATGCGCAAACATTCCTCATCTCCTCCCTGTTGTTTGAAAACAACAAAATCTTTATCAATCATTGTCTGCGCAAGCTGCAATTTTATGTCATAATCACCGGAGCCTGTATATACTTTGATTAATTTATCATATAATTTTATCGTATTCTCCACATTCACCTGTTTGGCAAATACGTATGCAAACAATTGTTCTTTCTGAACAAAAAAATATAATAATTTGTCCTCTTTTATTTTATCTTTTATTCCATTAAAAACATTAAACGCGCTCTGATATTCTTTTTTATCATTATGCCTGACGCCTTTTAATATATCAGACCAAATATTTTTTTGTTTTTCATCCGCGATTCTTTTTAAAAGGAAATCAAGCGGATATTCAATGAAATTGGCTTCGCCGTGTTCATTGCGAATGTTTACATATTCCCGCATTACATTGGCGTTCGATACGATTTTTTTAGTGTTTGTCATAACCTGCCTCGCTAAAATAGATTTTACCCAAAAAATCCTGTCTCAAAGACGAATTTGAAAGCAAATCCCGTGAATCCGGAGCCGTTCCAAAACCTCAGATTTTGAGACCGCAACCGTAAAATTCTTCAATGGAGTTTTTCAGAAGCCTCAGTTTCTGAAAAACAACCGCTCAAAAACAGCAAAATGCAGAGCGTTTTGCATGACCTATTCAATAATACATATTATCACTTTCATGCATATAGCGCAATGCCATAAATGGGCGAGGACAGGATAAACGCATAGAATTTTTAGGAAGGAGGTCAGCGAGAAATCGGCCGTGTTTGGCAACCTGTCGCGCTTGTGGATTTTTGAGGGCTTCATCCCCTGAATCGGCCGTCTGTTTTTTCTATGCGTTCATCTTGGATACGTAGGCTGCCATCTAGCCTTATCCGCGCCATAATCATGTCTTTTGATTGAGGACAGATTCTTGTCAGCCTTGAGCGTCTGAAATAGCCGGTGTTCAAACCAAACCGCGCAAATCGATAGTCGCCATCCGCCTGTCCATCGTTCATCTTGACAAAAATGAACTACCCCGCGCTTTCCCATGAGCCTCCCCGCCGCAAGCGGCGCAAACAAGTTTGCGGCGAGATATTACATCCAAATGCGAATAAAAACAGGAATTGCTTAACTCAAGGATATTTGATATAATAGACTCTCTCCAAAATGTGTTTTGGAACTCTTATAGTATGAACATAAATGGACGGCATTACAGGACAATCTGGCTCAAGGAAGA
>JAIRTS010000056.1 GCA_031254795.1 Treponema sp. | reverse complement strand
AAAGGTCGCTATCTTATCAGAGAGCGCCTGAGCCGTTCTTTCAGCCGGGTGTTCCAACTTCCCGAAAACGCGGATCCAACCCAGATTACGGCGTCGTTTAAAAACGGTGTCCTAACTCTTGAAATCAAGAAACGCGCCGAAGCTCAGAAGCACCTAATCCAAATCAAGAGCTAAGGACGCGCTGATTGCGCCAACACAGCTGGCGATTTTCAGGGGCTGCCCAAAAAGAAAGGGCGGCCCCCTTTTTTACTTGTAAAGACAAAAATCATGTCGCGCTCGATCTGGGCATGGCGTGCGCGAATACTGTCGCGTCATAGTCCGTTATGCACGCCGTAGGGCGGCAGTTTTTGGAACAGTCCGCTCTATTCGTATAGCAACGCTTGACAATCGTAAGACCAAGCCCGCAGATTCCACTCTGCTTTTTGGAACATGACTACGCGATAAAACCGCTCAAATACTCTGCGGCGCGTTTCTTTAACTTCACCCATCACCGGCTTTTTATTGTCATGCACCTTAACGTGGTAAGGCTTTACCTGTTTTTTCCGATAATTATAAAAGATGATGTTTAAGAAATTCGTTTTTGTACTATTAGTTAGTTTTCTTGCCATTTCCCTCTCCGCCTATGACGCGCCCATCGTAAAAATAGAGGACGACTCTTCCCTGCGCGCAGTATTAAAAGAGAGATGGTTTCTTGAAGCTCCAAACAAAGTGATCGCTTTGAAGCCCCTGCTTTACACCCTTCCCGGAGGCGGCAGGATTGAGGTACGGACTGAAAGTAACACAAATGAGTTTGGCATTGTGCTGGCGCGAGAACGGAACAAGGCGTATCCGGGCTGGGCGCAAGGCTCATGGGTGCTTACAAGAAAGCGAGACACTGGCGCGGCCGTA
Organism: Treponema sp.; assembly: GCA_031254795.1. Taxonomy (GTDB): domain Bacteria; phylum Spirochaetota; class Spirochaetia; order Treponematales; family Breznakiellaceae; genus JAIRKH01. The sequence goes on along the minus strand of JAIRTS010000056.1, from coordinate 6,563 downwards.
AGGATACGAGTCTTTCTTCGGAGCGATCCCAACGTATACGTACAGTTCCGCCCTATGACCACTGATAAATCGCTTATGGATGTGGTTGTATACGACGCCTATCTTGTTTATTCCTTGCCGACGCCTTTTTCTTTTGACAAGTTGCTGACGCTTCCGGTTGAAGACGCGCTTTCCGCGGCAGGCGACAAATTCCCTCGCGCCTACTTTGAACCTGCGCCCGCCCTTTATAAAGACACCCGAAAGTTTGTAGCCGATGTCCAAAAACACCTTCCGGGTTTGACATTCCGCGATGACGGAGCCATTGATGAATCGGGCGATTATGTGTTTATCGAAACCGGCGAACGTCAGAGTGGGGCTCCGGGGCTTAACTGTTCTGGCTTTGCAAAGTGGGTTATTGACGGACTGTTGCGTCCTATTACCGGCGAGCGGCTCTCCATTGGTCCATTAAAAGCGCATTATGGCAACCGAGGCAACAGTTTTAGCGCGGTTTATGATGATGTACGCGACCCGTTTTTCGGCCTTGACTGGATACGCAACCTTGCCGCCACGGCTGGTTCCACACTCCTCTCGCCACATTTTGGAACGCTGGAGGAATTTGAGGTGCGTACTTGGCGCTTTCCATCGCTTATGCGCCGCTCTAATGCCATCGCCAGCGCCGAGTCCTACGCCGGTTTTATGGAAGACGCAGGCTTTAATATTGAAGGATTATACCCGCTCCTCTATACGCTTGCCATTGATGAACCTAGCCACTTTTATCTCGCCGCAGTGAATGACGCATCCGGTCCCAGACCCAGTCTCAGGCAGTATTTCCATGTTGCGGTTTTGGCGCCTTATTTTAACGAACAGGGTAATTTTGAAATCGCGGTTTTTGAAAGCGCGGCCGAGACCAGCTTTAGAAGTTTCAGAACCCGTTATCCTAAAGATACTTTTGTCAATCTTGTGAGGATCCCGGTTGGCAGCCGGTTTGAACCGTAGTTTCGGCTATGCGGGACCAAATGCGCCGACATTGAGTACGGGAAGAAACGGCGGCAAAGTTGCCGCGCCGGCCCAGGTGACCGGAACCCCAGAGCCGCCGAATGGCGATGGAGGGCGCGCAGACTCAGCTCGCGAAATTGGAGACGCAATAGAGGCTGTTCCAAAACGCGAACATAGTCCGCCGAACGTACGTTCGGGTTAGCTTTTGAACAGCTTCTGTTATATTCCCATTGCAAGCATGAATATCCTCCTTCCTGTATGCGCCCCACGCCGAGGGCATATAAAACCATTCGGAAAACAGAGGTCAAACAAGTATGCGCGGCACCGCCCCTCTTCAGGAAATCGTTCGCCAAATTTTTCTAAACCTCATGGGATTTTTTTTCATACCCCGTATATACGCCCTGTATGCGTCTTAGTCTAATGGGTAGGCGGATAATCTAATTCTTGCGCAATAATATCAAAAAGGATGAAAGCCCGCTCGTACACGAGAATGAAGGGGCGGCTCATCCTTCATATCAACGCTACCTTGTAACCGAAAACATCCTGAAACATATTCGCTTTTTCTTCCAGACTGGCGCGTTCCAGATTTTTGTCTACGTTGTCGTTGGCGTGAATGACAATACTTTCGCCTTTGTGTTCAATACAGATGTTTTGTATCCGCTGGGAGTGGCCTCGATCAAGGGCGTCGGCGACACGCAGTATGGAAACGAGCTTCAACGCCAATATGCGCTCTTCCCGTTGCAGGGCTATAAAAGCGATGTCTCCCGGCGAAGGTTGATCGCCGCGATGATAACGGACCACATTGGCGATAATCTCCAACTCTTCTCGATGAATCCCAAAGATTTCCGAATTCGCCACGATGTATTGGCTATGTTTCTGATGGCTGGAGCCACGGATAAACATGCCTATATCGTGAAGCAACGCGGCTGTTTCAAGAAGAAGCCGGTCATGGCGATTCAAGCCGTGTTCACGGACAAGCGCGTCAAAAAGAATCATGCTCAGAGCCGCGACATGACGCCCGTGCGCCTCGTCAAAATGGTATTTTCGCCCCAGATTAATCGCGGACGCAATGACCTGAGTGAAAAATTCTTCTTGTAATTCGGGATCAAACCCCATGGCAAGATCAATGAGCAAGCCTTCGCGGAGGGAAACGCCGAGCGCCACCACCTGAGTGGCTTTGGTTTGCTCCAGAAAACCCTTGTAAATCAAAAGACCGGGAACAAATCCTTCCGCATCGCCATAACTAATGTGCAATTTTTGCACGCACTCTTCGACCGTATAGTACTGTATTTTTTTGACAAAGGAAAGAAATTTCTCCCTATCTATTACACTGCTGTTTTTATTGTACTCACTCCCTATTAAAGAGGCCGCGATACGGGTGTCAGAACCGGTGACAACAAACGTTTTAATCTGGGAAAGGTCCATTTCCGCTTTCAGGAAGGTAAGCGTATTTTTGATCCCTTCTGTCAAGTACCGCTCTCTTGACCATTCAGAGCCGCGCGCGGACAGGGACTGCTGATCCATGAGGATGCTGCCCAGACGGACACTGTGCGCGGCGACCATTCTTCCCTGCCGCAACAGCATAATCTCTGTGGATCCGCCGCCTATGTCAATGATGATGCTGTTTCCCCGCCAAAACAGGTTGTTTGTTTCATTTTTGTCGCCAGATGGGGCATTTGCTGATGTTCCATCAGTGGATGTTCCGTCAGTTGGCGTTCCGCCGGATGAGCCTTTGATCTGTTTTAAGGCAAAGCGCACGGCAAGGTACATAAGCCTGTTCTCTTCAATGCCTTCGACGATAGTAAGCCGGTACCCAGTTTCCTGATAGACTCTGTCGGCGAACATATCCCGATTGCGGGCGGCTCTCAAGGCGCTGGTAGCTATAAGGTGTACGTCATCGCCAGAGACGCCCCATCCCTTAAGCAATTCCTGAAAATTCCGCAGAACCACCAAGCATTCCAACAATGACGAATGGGATACTTGTCCAGAAGTAAACACATCTCTCCCCAGAACAATCGGCTTGACCGCACTGTCAACGGTTCTCCATTCGCCTTTGCCGGTGATTTCCGCAACCAACAACCGTATGCCCGTTGAGCCTATCTCCAAAACAGCGACAAGCCGAATTGACGGCGAATCTGCGTTGTATTCCATTAAGACTCAAACATTACCGGCAAGAAAATTCTCGGTAATAGGATTTGCCGGCTTGCCATAAATAAATTCAAACAGAAAGCGGCTGTCATCAGGCGTTATATCCACGAAACTACAACCAAGATACACTAAGGAGCCTTCTTTGTATCGCCTGCGAATTTTCATCTTCACATCAATCGTTCGCTGCGGCGCTTTCAATGAGACGGCAAGCTCAACGCCTGGTTGCAACGATTGGAACACAAAGGAATTGGGAACCGCAAACCGCAAACCCGATGCGCTTATATCGGCGACCTTGCCGTTAATGACGCGATCCTTCATACGCCCCGCTTCAAAATAGCCGCGTCTCTCCAGAGAAAAAACGATGCATTTGCCGTATTGGTATATCTTTTCCGCGAATTCCTCAGAAAACGGGAGTTTATCCTCTCTTCTATCGGCCATGTGGTTGCTTCTCCACAGATAAATGTACCCTACAACGTACTCCTGAAACAGAAAGGGAATCCATAACGCGGAAAGAATGCCTTCATCTTCTTTCGCTTTAAGAAATTGCGCAAGCGTTTGATCAAGGAATCCCACGCCTGCGCCAACGCTTTCAAAGTAGCGCTTGAAAGCCGCTTTGGTTATAAACCTTTTTTCTGACGCGAATGTTTCGGGAAACTGCGCTACGGACGAGGGAATAAATAGCGTCTTGCCGCTTTCCGCGACAATCCGTTCTTCCGTTTTATCGGGCTGAACAGCAGTGTTGTAATAGATTATCTTGCACCCATCCGTGTATGATTTCGCCGCCTGTATCATGTTGGCGACTATTGCGTTGAAATTCTGAGGATCTATGCCGGGCAGAACGGCCGAACTGTCTAGCGGTTCAAATGCAGCCGCTTTGGGGAAAGGAAGCGAGTAACGATCCTCCAGCGACATCAGTTTGATTTGGAGATCAGTCGGAACGGCGATCCTCTGACTGGATCTTGCCAAATTTTTATAAAGCGCATCCGGTATTGTGGCGGTAACGACATCTTCTCTTATATTTTTGACTTCAGTAGAAAAGGAAATGCTCAATCCTTTGTAATCAAACATCAGATTGATCTTTTTATTCTCCACCAATCCCTCTACAGGCTTTTCCATGACAAACTCAATTTCCTTTGTGGAAATTTTATCGACTTTTAAAACATAATCCTGTCGGTTAAAAATGTATATGACAGGAATCTGTTCCGCCGCTAGCTTCGAGAGAAAATACTCTTTCTCAATTCTTTTAATTTGCGTTGACATTTTACCTTCTCTTATCTTAATTATCGTAAAAATTTAATGCTGACTAAAGCGAAGCGTCAAAAACTACAGCTTATCTATCAACATAGAGCATTTTCCGGACGGTATGGGCAGAGTTTTCTTCTTTTTTCCCAATATGTTGATGGTAAAATAGTAGAGTTTCTCGCTTTCCATGTGTATCTCCCACCCTCTGCCGCTCTTGTTTGCAAGTATGGTGATCAAATTCTTTTTCAAGGAGAGATTCTCCACGCCCATGATGTCCATGTTTGGGATGATCCAATCCACCGTCTTGCGAGGCAACGATATGAAAAGCCCCACGACGTTTTCTATCATTAACGAAATCGTAGACAACGCATCGTAGGTGAGGTACTGGGGGCGGGGAAATTCGGGATGATCGTTCCAGATCGCATGACCTTCTCCATTCGGCAAATACGCTTCCCAAAGTTTTCCCTTCCGCTGGTCTTCGGTAGACATGGAGTCCAGCATGAAGTAGAGATGCCGTATGGCGCATTCTCGCGCAATATCCCATCGCTGATAGCGCTCAAGCCCCTTTATCACCATAAAGTTGAGGTGCGGGTACACAGACCCGCAGTATCCGCCGCCGTTCTCGTCAAAAGCGCTTTCATTTGCGGCGAGCGTCGGAAACGGATGCGCCGTGCCGAAGAATTTGGGATCAAGCAATTTTTCAATGAGCCGCTCCGCCTTATCCTCATTGGGAATTTCCGCGAGCAGAGTCCAATAACTCGCCAGAGTCTTTACGGGCAGCTTATCGCCGTTTATGTCAATATCATAGTAAAATCCATCCTCATTGTCCCACATAAGCGCGTTGATTTGTGTCTTCAAGGCGAAATAGTGTCTTTTGTATTGGAAGCTCGCTTCCTTGTCATTAAGGAGATCGGTAAGCGCCGCCATGTACAACACGTTTATCGCCATCATAGCGTTAAAGTCTATCGGATAAACGGCGCCCTCACGCGGAGCGTTGAACATGCCGGTCGCAGCGACAGGCGCTTCATATAACCCGTTCGGTCTTTTGCAACACGAATCTATCCATTGAAGATACTGATGAATTTTGGGGATGACTTCTTTGATCCGCTTTTTATTCGCCGTCTTGTGGTACAGGTTGAACTCAGCCCACGCAAAGATAGGCATACCTATACCATCGGGATTGCCAGCGTCGAATACAGGCGCTCCAGTCTCAATGCTGTACATTGAACGGATCGCCCCATTTGGCTCCTGTCTATCATAAAATATATCTAACGCTGGATACGCGTGAAAATTCCGGTTTGAGTATACGAGGAAAAAAGAGGAAAAAATGGCATCCGCTTGCTGAATCGCCAAATTTCCTTGATAGGAAAAAAAAACTCCTTCTATCGGCCTTCCCGCCGGCTTGTCCCCGCCAGATTTCTTTTCTCCGCCTGATCTCCAAGAATCTTGAACCCAAGCCCACGTTTTGTCATAAATATCCACAAAATCCTGATCATAAAAATGGATTTTGGGCAGTTCTTTTTTTGTCACACTCTCTCCTTCCTGCGAAGTTCACATGGGTATTGATGTTAATGCTAATACAGAATTCCTGAAAAGTCAAATAAAATTTTATGTTGAAACAAAGAGCTTGAAGATCGTGCGAATGCGCTCGCGTGAATACGCCGTTCACGTTTTACGCAAGTCCTCTGCTGAAATGAAACAAAGCGCGCGTAGCGACGAAGCACTGGAAAAACATCGGTTTTTCCCCTTCTTTCTAAAAAAAGGATTGACAATCACATATAAAGTATGTATACTTCTTTCCAAAAGCAAGCTGGGTCCAAAAGTCAAATTTAGAACAATAGCAAGCGTTTCAATGGTCAAAAGGAGTGCTGATAAAAAGTGAACAAGGCGTCTTATAATCCGGTCAAGCCGGACGGATCCCACTGTCAACAAGTTAAGGGATAGACACCCTCCCGAAGCCGTGGCAAACCGGAAACGGGAGGGTGTCATGGGGGAAAAACTTGTTTTGAAATCGTTCGAAACCTGTTGGAAAAGGCGGACTATGAAAACCGTTCAAAAAAAAGGAAACAGGATTTCAGCCGGAACCGTAAAATGCCGTTCAAGAAGCTGATGTGGTTCATGCTCAATATGGTAAAGGAAAGCTCGCAGAACGCCCTTGAACGGTTTTTCCCGAAAATAAAAGAAGCGGTCCACATGAC
>JAIRTS010000047.1 GCA_031254795.1 Treponema sp. | reverse complement strand
CTAGCGCGGTCTGCAACGCCGCGTCCGCCTGCGTCCGGGGGGTTTCCTCCGCGTCTAGCGCGGTCTGCAACGCCGCGTCCGCCTGCGTCCGGGTGGTTTCCTCCGCGTCTAGCGCGGTCTGCAACGCCGCGTCCGCCTGCGTCCGGGCGGTTTCCTCCGCGTCTAGCGCGGTCTGCAACGCCGCCACCGCCTGCGTCCGGGTGGTTTCCTCCGCGTCTAGCGCGTCGATTGAAGCGATTCCCAGTTTGACAAGGCTCGTGTCGCCGGAAAGCTTTACTTTGTTAATAGACGGCTTGTTAAACAAGATCGTGTAGTCTGTCGCCCAAGAAAGGCTGTTCCATGCCGCCACCCCGTCCCCTATCTTGAAACAGTTTTTGTACTGCCCTGAATTGACAACCCCTATTTGTCCGTCCGCAAGCGTGGGGTTGTTATTTTGAAACCATTCATAACTATTTCGTTTCTGCCGCATTATCGCAAGAATTGTCTGCGCCATTAAAAACACTCCTCAAACTCAAATTTACGGGAAAACAAATATTTATTTATTCCTCCCTGAAAAACATACTCTTCTGTCTTTGTATCCTTCGCGTACAGCCTTATAAAAGGAAGGCGGCGGGATTCTTTATCAAACAAGAGAAAATACGGATAGCCTAATCCTATTTGCCCATTGTACGCCGCCTCTATCTGGGAAAGTGCGGCGTTATTGATTTTGTAACGAGTGTCCACGCTGACGGTGCGGTAGGCGTACCCGCCCGCGCCGGGTATCACCTGCCCTGACAGGGTTTTTCTATACGTTCCCGTACTTGCGAAGCCGGGTTCTTTATGCATGGCGGTTGGCAAGTCAACCGCCACGCCCGCCGCGAAGCGTCCAATGTAAGAACCATCCGTTGTGATGGCGATTCTATCGGCAACAACGGGAATCACGCGGTACAAACCATTTCCCGCAACCATAACGCTTTGCTCCATTGACCCGTCGCGGACTGTCACATCGCTCTCTATCTCTACGTCATAGTTTACAGGGTCAAGGTCAGTTCCGCCGTCATAGGCGTATACGGGGCTTGCGGCGTCCCCCTCAATTTCTTGTAATTGAGGGGGATTAAAAGACATGGTTATTTTTCCCGCGTCTGTATAGCCTATGCCGACGCAATTTATCTCCCGCGCGCGGTCAAGGGTGATGACCAGGCTTGAGCCGTCCCACCTGTCCGCGAGGGCGGGGGAGCGTAAAGAACCGGGAGCGTTGGATAGTTGTATAATGTCGTAAAATAATATTTTCATTGCCGCTCTATGGAGAGACGCCGCTCGATCACGGCTACGACACCCGCCAGATCATCGCCGTCCCGCCCGCCGACCCGAGCGGCTGGGATGATCCCGGAAGACCAATGGCGCCGTTTCCGCCGTTTCCGCCTTTTACGCCATTTAAGGTTCCGTATGTGCCGCCGCCTCCTGCGCCGTCGGAGCCTTTTGCGCCGTTTCCGCCAGAGCCTACGTGGATGAGGGAGATGCCGTCCAGTGTTTCAGCGACGCCGACAATGACCGTTTTTTCTCCGCCGCCGCCCATGCCGCCATTGCCGCCGTCGCCGCCATTGCCGCCGTCGCCGCCGTAGGTGTTGCTGTCGTCGCCGCCCGTGTTGCCCGTGCCGCCTTTTCCGCCGTTGCCGCCCGCGCCGCCATTGCCACCATTGCCGCCATTGCCGCCGGTCTTTATCTGAATCCTGCCGCCGCGCCAGTAAAATGTTTCGTAAAGTTCAAAGCCGCCCGCGCCATTCGCGCCGGAAGAGCCGTTCGCGCCGTTCGCGCCGTTGGAGGGGTAGCCGTAGCCGAAATCGGCTTTCCCGCCGCCTTTTCCGCCCGCGCCGCCCGCGCCGCCTTTTCCGCCATTGCCGGATTTTAAGTAAAACCGGTAGCCTCCCTCCGGGAGCGTGAAAAATTCGTTTCGCTTGACGCCGGATATATTCACCACCAAATTCCCGCCGGCGGTCAGTATAGGCGCGGCGGCGTTGCCTCTGTAGAACGCGCCGTACCCGTCCAGGATGTTCTTTGCATAATAACCGCCGTTATAATGATAAAACGCCGCCACCGCCCGGTTGTTCCCGCTGTACCATCCTCCTTTTGAGGTGCTCCATGTAGGAACGGAGCTCGAGTACTTCCACGAGAGAGCGGATTCGCCGGGAACCGCATAGATGTAATTCCGCCCGGTTATAAGAGGGGAAAGTCCGTCGCCGGCGGAGGCGTCGCTTGCGCTTTCATCATTAGGCCCGGCGACCCGGTATATGCCGCCGTTGACCTCAATAACGCTTCCCGCTTCAATGACAGGAGCGTTGGAGTTGTCGACGCCTCCTATCGCCAGGTTGATATGACCCGCCGCCACCGCGTTGAAATTCGTGTTTTGCCTCTGATACCCTGTTGACGCCAGCTCCGGCATATTCGTCGGTTGGTATAATAACTGCGCCACGCTACGCCTCCTCCAATACTAATTTATCTTGAGCTGGATCAGCTTCCACAATGATCCACTTGTCGTTATTCGAATACTTCCTGCCGTTTACGTCTATTTTCAGGAACACCGTGTCCAGCAGGTTGTATTCGGACGTGTCAACGCCTACGCCCGCGCTCATCCGGTCTTTTAATTCACAGAAACGATTCCCTAACCGCGACGCGAGATTTTTCGCGCCGGTTTCGTTTGTCAAATGCGTCTCAAACACTTTCTCAACTTTCTTTAAGTATCTTCCCTCGGCCTCATCCGCTTTATCGGCATACCGATATTGGTTTTCATGCGCCTTTTTATACTCATTGTAGCCATATTTTATAACGCATGATGAAAAATAGTTCTGTTGCGCGTCTGAAAATGATTTCTGCGGCTGTTGCGTCAATTGCCATGACGCTATACTGTGTTCGTCGTATGCATCGCCCCACTTCCGGAGCGTAAGCCTGCCGTCGTTTTTTTGTATTAAAAACGCCATGTCGCTTTTCAACACGGCGGCGACCGCCGCTTTTATATCCCCGCCCGTGAAGGCTATATTGACAGCCGGAGATTGTTCAATATATCCGTCTGTTTCATCAACATCCCAGTTTGATTCATTGTATTGAAGCCGCCCGCTTCGTTCAACGAGGGCTGTGACAATCTGCCCCGTCTTGTTTTTGAGATAGCCGTCCACAATGACGTATTTAGGCTTCGGGGTCTTTGCGTTTGTTCCGTATATCGGCTTCCCGTTTTTGTCCACGCCGGTCAGGGTGTATTTTTTCTTTGTTTCTTCCACCGTGATAATTCCCGTCTCGCTGTCGAAGGCGCATGGTATGGCTATATCTCCGACGTCGCCTTCCGCGTATACCGCGTTTCCTACAACCGCCCTAACCCCTTCCCCGGCAAGATACGCCCCTTTCATCGTCACCGTGTCGTCTTCTTTTTTATCTATATCATCAATGCCGTCTATATCATTATCCAGGTCAACATCTTTTTCTATATATTCCGTCTCTTCAATTTCTATAAGCGGCATTACGCACCGCCCGAATATAACCGGCAACGATTTATTCTCGATTTCCTCCGCCGCCTTGCATACCGGCTCATCAAACGAGCGGTACTTCTCGGCGCTTGTTATCTCCGCGCTTTCTTGAGTTATGGCGATGTCTTCTACAAGCCCTTCCCGTATGGTGATAAAATCCGTGTACGCCGGATTGTCTCTCGTTGTTTTTCTGATATACATCGGGGCGTTGAAATACTCCTGTGAATCCTCGCCGTCAAACTTGCCGTCGTTGTTGGCGAGGGTCGCGCTAAACGTACTGTTTCTCGTCAATCCCGATAGAGGGCTTGACAGCTTGACGCTTATCGACGGAATGTCCAGCCGCGTTTCGTAGAGCGATCCGTCAATATATAAATCGGACGGGTTTCCGCTGTTTTTCGGCGCGTATAAATACCCGTCCCGTTTATTCATTGAACATTCATTGTCTTTATACAGCCAGGGATGTTTCGGGATGTTGATATAGATATAGTTCCCGTCAACATACATGGCGGGCGCGGCCGCCGCTTTCAATTCCTCAATTGTTCCCGCATGATAGAGCCATCCGTCCATATAAATTTCCAGCTTGTTCGTTTCCTCATTGTCATACGCGCCGCCCCAGTCCGTCCAATAGGTGTTTTGCGGACGTTTGCCCGTGTATATCTCGTAGACATTGTATTTTCCGCCCCATCGCGCCGACGGCGTCGCGCTTCCCGGACTGACGACGCTTCGTTTGGACAGTTCGACCATGAAGTTAATCATCCCCGCCGCTCCTACAGGTTCGCCCAGGGGCGGATGTCCCCTGATCGCACGCCCTCATTCACCACGTCATAAATGACCCGGCGTTCCACCATCAGCACATTGTGAACGACGTAGGGAGAAGCGGACTCTCCGCGGGGCGTTACGTCTACGACTTCCCCATCGTTGATCCGCATCCAATTGTTATCAACCCCGCCTCCGGCGTCCGGCGCCATAAACCGACCGCCGGTTTCGGCGGTGACGGGGGTCGATAGTATCTTCGCCTGCTGCGCGAGCCCGGCCGCGAGCATCGCCCCCGCAGGTATATACGCGAATGGGCCTAATGAGGAAAAAGCCGCGAGCGCGCCGGTAAAAGCCTTATAAGAATTAATCGCGGCTGTCGCCGCCGACAGCGCCTTGTCCACCTCCGCCGCGCCCTTCGCCGCCGCCTTCCGTTTCTCCTCCTCCTCCTCCACCGCCTTCGTGTAATCTTCCTCGTTCTTTTTGTATTGAGCTAAAAATTGTTCTTTAAGCTGTTGTTTCGCCTCATCGGTCATCTCCTCGGCTTTTATATCTCTGTTAAACCCTTCGATAAGCGCCTTTGATTTCGCCGCCTTTTCCGATTCAAGCCGCGCCGCCTCCCGTTCCGCTTTCTCATCGGCGGCTTGTTGCGCCATGTCCCCGAATAGGTTGGTCAATTCTTGTACCGCGCCCAGCGATTGCAGCGCCGCGTCTATCCTTGACTGTTTCTGTTTAGCCGCCTCTTCCTCTATCCGCCTGGTTAATTCTTTCTCCAATAACGCTCTTTGTTCATCGGTCGCCTGTTCTATGTTTACAATCTCATTCGCGGCGGCTTTCAACACCGCTATTCTGTTTTTGACATTCCCGTTCTCGGCCTCAAGCCTTTCCTCCAGCCTTTTCCTAAACTCCGCGATGTCGTCTTTTCCCGCCGCGCCCGCTTCCTTTTTATCAAAATTTTCGTTGGAGATTTTAACCATCATGTCATAGTATTCATTCAAAGCGTCCGCCGCCTCTTCTTTCGCAATCACGTTCGCCTTGGAAGCCTCTATCTCAGCCAGGGCCCGCGCCCGTTCCAGTTCCAGCAACTGCGCTTCATCGTTCTTTATTTCATCATTTTTAATGCGAAGTTCGTCAAGCTTATCCAAATAATCTTGCGTCTGGTTCAGTATGTTTTCGGTGTCGCTTTCTCCGCGCTTCCGGGACTCTTCCGCTTCTTTCAGTTTTTGGAGTTCCGCCGCCAGTCCGCGGTATTGTCCTATTTGGGATTCCGTGGCTTTAAGCCCGATTAGTTTCGCTTCGGTTAGTTCCGCTTCGCTTTTGCCGTATCCCTCCACCGCCTCCCGCGCCTCTCTGAGTATCCTCGCTATATCGCTTTCTTTATTTTTTTCTGTCTCGCCGGTGGGTTCCGGCCGTTCCGGCGTCGGCGCGATAACAGGCGTTATAGCGACAGGAATGTCTATAATCTGGTAATCTTCGCCAAGCTGTTTTCCTACGGATGCTAATATCGCGTTTATCTGATTCACCGTGTTTTCTGTCTTTTTTTTCCAATCGTCCGCAATTCTAATAAAACCTGGTTCACTATCTTTAAGTATTTTCGCTTGTTGCGTAAAAATAGAATCATCGTACTCTGCTATTCTTCCCCTTAATTCATCAAGCGCCTTTATAGATTTCTCATATTCCTCCCGCTGTCTCGCTAATTTCGCTATCCATATATTCGCTTCGTCTGTCGCTTTTTTCATTGTCAGCGTTTCTATAGCGGCGGCATAATCCTTTGCGCTGGCTGTAGATTGATCCATCATGCCGTTTAATTCGGGGTATAACCGCATCAGTTCTTCGGTAGTTTTTTTGTCCAGCGCTTTACCGGGATTAAGCTTGTCATACGCTGACAACAACTTGTCCGCTTTGTTCTTTGTCTCCGTTAATTCTTTCGCAAAAATTTCTCCCGCCCGGTTCGCTTCATCTTGCGCTTTTACATACAGCCCTATCGCCGCGGCCAAGCCGCCTGCCGCGAGCGCGGCTATCCCGGCCGGGCTAGTCATGGCCGCCATCAACAACTTCACCGCCCCCGCCATCGCCGTCACTATCGCGTGGCCTTTTGACACCGCTACAAAAGCGGCGAGCGCCGCGCTCGCCCCGGCTGCGGCGACCCCCAGATTGCCGAGCAGGTTGGAAAGGTTCTCCCCCTCCCCAGCCCATTCGATGAACGCCGCTACTGCATCACCAGCTTTTCCGACCAACTCTTCGGCCGCCGGCAGCATCTTCTCCCCGATTGCCGCCGCCGCTATCCCGATGTTTTCCTGAAGCCCCAGCATTAGGCTGTTGAACGTAAACGCCGAGGTTTCCATCCCCTTGTAAAACAGCCCGCCCTCGCCAGTCATTTTCTTGAAGGCGTCCGTCAGGTTGTCTTTAGTTATCTCCCCCTTTTGGGACATCTCCATCATCCGCTCGACGGACACGCCCATAGAGGCGGCGAGCTCCGTGTAGATGGGGACGCCCGCGTCCGCCATCATATTCAACTCTTTCATTGACACTTTGCCTTTGAGCATGGCTTTTGTGTACGCGCTTGTCATTGAATTCAGCTTTTGGGCGTTTCCCTGCGCCGTGTCGCCCAACATCCTGAAGGCTTTGATCGCCGCCGCGCCGTCCCCCTTGAAGGCGGGCATAAGTTGTCTTACCGCCGCGCTGATGTCATCTATCGCAAAAGGAGTTGACACCGCCTCCTGGTTGAGTTGTTTCACCAGTTTCCGGGCTTTGTCGGCGCCGCCGAGCATGGGTTCAAACGCGGCGGTCATATCTTCCACATTGGCGGCGGCTTTTATGGCGAAGGCTCCAGCCGCCCCTGCCGCCACGCCGATTGCGGCAAGCGCCGCCAGCGCGCCCTTGACCGCCGTTTCCTGAGCCTTCTGCGCCTTGGTGTTTTCCTCAACTTCTTTGGTGAGCTTCCGGTACTCCTCTTCCAGTTTCTTTATCTCAGAGGATTCGGGCTTTATTCCCGATTCAACCATGGAGCGAATTTGTTTTTTCAGTTCCTCCTGCCGGGACGCAAGGCGGACGTTGGCCTTTTCGAGTTCTGTTTTCGCGTCCAGGGACTTGACCGCGACATCGGCCTCCTGTTTCAGCGCGTCTTTCGCGGACTTCACCGACTCGGCTATCCGCCGTTCAGATTCAGCCTGCGCGTCCGCCTGCGCCTGGAGTTCTGACCGCCTGCTTTGCAGCTTCGCCAGCTCTCCTTGGAGGGCTTTCACCTCCTCGCTTTCAGGGGCGAGGCTGTTCTTGACAAGGCTTTCTATTCTTCGTTGATACGCCGCGATGGAAGCGTCCGTCGCGCCCATCTCCCCCCGTGTCGCCTGAAGCGCGGCGGTGGCGAGAGCCTGATTCTCTATAAAATCTTTGACGTTGGCTTTCGCCAGTTTCTTATTGGCTTTTTCGAGCTTGTCGGCTAATTCTTCCGAACCGGCGGCAAGGTTCTTGAGATTGGACGCCGCCGCCGCCGTATCAGCCGTTATCGTTATGTTTAACCCGGACATTTCTCCCTCTTTACCGCCCGCGTATATGAGGCCGCCGCCGTGACGCGGGAACGTGAACATTCCCATTGCCGGAATCGGGACGCCGCGTGAGACAGCCTTCCATCTCCCGGTACGCCCCGTCAAACCTGTCCTGAAGCTGCAACACCCACGCCGGACATTCAAGAAAACTTTTGAACGGCAGCCCGAATTGTTTCACCTTGTGATAAAAATCAAGATAGTGAAACAACTCCGCGCTGTAATAGCCTCTAATGCTTTTAGTGGACAGCGGTTTCTCTATCCCCGGAAACCGCGCCGGAAAGGCTTCCCCCTCGTCATCTTCATCAGGCTCACAGCCTGACAACAGCAGCTTCAATCCTGTTGTCAGGCGCTCTATTCCCCCATCGTAAACGCATCCCGGTTCCGGGCGTAGTCGTACAAATCACGGGTTATGTCGTACACCGCCTCAGCGGGCAAACCAAGAAACTCGCCAACGCTTTTAATCTCCCGCGTTTCCCCGCTTTCTTCCACGGCCGAAAGATTTTCAAAATGGTCTACGCATTCCCGCACAAACGCGGCGCCGTCCACCCGGCTGAACGCTCTGGGAACGCCGCCTGTCGCTTCGGTAAGATACGAATTCAGAAACGCCGCAAACAGTTTTTGCACTTCTTTGTTGTTTTTCTTTCCAACTTTCTTAAAGTCAATGTCGCCGTACCGCGCGTCCTGCCCGCTCTTCAGAAAATACTCGTCAGGCAGGGGAAACCGAGCGAACACCGCCCGCGCCGGTTTTTCCAACGTCTCATTGCCCGCGAACTTGAATACATAGGATTTATCCTTGACCAGCAAGGATTTAAAAACCGCCATACAGCCCCCTTAGTCCCTCGGCACATGGTAGATGAGCGGGCGGCCTTCCCCCTGCTGCCATGATATGTCCATGTTCTGCGCGTCGCTCATGCCGATTGAGGATGACATAGACGGCAATATAATAGGAGTAAGCAGCCACTTCTCCATCTGCCCGGATTTTACATCATTGTTCAACAGAATCATCAGAAACATGATGTCGGCGGTTTGTTCCGTTATGGCGTATGCGCCGCTTCCATCGTCCGAGGCTATCGCCAGATACCGGTTCAGTATTTCAAGGGTGATGTCCGTAAATTCTCCGGTTTCTATATCTTCTTGAAAAAACCCGGAAAACGAGCCTGATATTTTGATGATCCCATCAAGTATAGACGCGCCGGGTTCGCAATCGTCCCCAACGTCTATCGTACCCTGCTCTATCGAATAATCCGCGCTGGTCTTGCAGAACCGCTGGGGGTCAATGGGCATAACCCGGTCCCCGATCTTAAAGGTCAATGGCGTCGCTCCTGTTTTAGGGGCGCGGAATATAGACCCGATGTCAAACCCCGCTGGGACGCCGCTCGCGGATTCCCCCCGGCCTACCACGTAATACCAGGTCTTAGGCATGGAGACGGTAGTCGTTCCGTCTCCATGAACGATACGGGTCGGATCATACGTGTCAAAAAAAATATACGCTTTGTTGCCGATTAGTTTTTTGTTCATTTCTTTCCTCCCGTTTTCTCACGCTCCTCGTTTTGCCCGTGTTTCACGGCGCACCCGCAGTCCACGCCCTCACACATCTTACGTCCGGTTACGGGGTCTTTCCCCTCGGCCTCTAAACGCGCCATTTTCTCACGCGCCTCCGGTGTCATCGCCGAAATACGGCGCCGATCTCGCACACTCATACCATCCTCCTATGAACAGTCGTCTAATTCTCTATTCAACATGACGCTGAACAGTATTTCTATATCCCCATGCGTAAAGATATTTTCAAGCACCCGCAACTCGTAATCGCTTGTGTCAAACCCGCAGGCGGTCGGGTCGAATTCATCATCCAGATATGTTATAACCGCCTGAATACAGCCATACGATTCAAGTTCGCTCACCCCCGGAAGGGCAAGATGAATGATGAACTCAATTTGTTTCTTGCCCTGCAATGACGCGAGCCTGACACAGCAGAATGTCTGTTCCTGGTTGGCGGGAGACCCTATCGTGAAATGGTCAACGCCTTTCACGCCTTCAGCGTTGAATATCGCGGGCAAATTCGCGGCTAAATCATCCCGCACCGCTTCAATGATCGCTTTTGTTTTCATCGTCCGCCTATACAACCGGTCTGTTTTTGCGCAACAACGTTTCCCACGGCCCGGTCTTGGAGGATCCGGCCGCTTGGTATTCAGGACTAAGGATCGCGTCCAGCGCGTCTCGCGCGGCGGAATCGGCGTCAAAAGATTTTGCGAAACTCCTAAACACCTTTTCGCCTATCCACCGCTTTTCTGTGCGCTTGCCCTCGCCAAGCCGGTATACGTTCATCGGAAATGAACGGACAATCACGCTTTTCCGGCTTCCATCCACCGAATACGAAACCATTCTCCGCCCCCGCTCTGACAACGGCGCTCCCGTGGACGAATACGACTTGGGGTGCAATACATTTATCAGTTCGTCCTCGTATAAACTCCGGGCGGCTTTCATCCCGACATGCGCAAGCAGCCTGTACGCCGCCATTCCAAACCGATTAGATATTGCCGCAAAGTCAGGCGTATCGCCTGAAACAGAAAAAACCGCTCCGATTCTCATGCCTTCCCTTCCCTCCTTACCGCAGCCATACGACGAACCCCATGTTCGCGTCCTTATCAACGGACTCCGCCGTGTATTTCTTTCCCCGGACTATTACTTTTACTTTGGATTCCGGCGGCAAGGGATAAATCCAGCGGTATACATACAGACGCGGCTTTTTCCGTATCGCATTGTTCGCCGAATCCCGCTCTACGGATTCGTCAAATATTCCCCAAACCCGTAGATTCCCTCCCTCAACCGCCGCGACTTCCCCGTCAAGCGCCGTCAAACATACCGGCTCATCCCCGGCGATGACAAACTCCTCGCTGAAGGGAGACTGTTCAAGCTGGCAGGCCAACTCATCGCCAAACGGAACCATTTCGGGGCCGCCCTAATCCGCGCTTATCACCGTTGACGTGTGGTTCACTTCGCCCGGTATCAACAGCGGCGCGCTCTGGGTGCGAATCACCACCTCGTCAGGGTTCTTTGAGACAAACCGGTCCGTGATGATCTGCCCCTCGTATATTTGCCCGGTGTTGTTGGCCGTATCGGCGATGAATATACCGCCATACGCCTGTATCCGGATCGAGGCGAACGATCCGACTACCACCGCCTTGTCGGGGATATAACTGTTGACATTCCCTTCCGCGTCCTCATACGCCGCGCTGAAGTTGCACAGCGTTACCGGTACGGGCAGCCCCGCCAACATCCCGGTATACACCATCGCCACCACCCGGTTGTCCGCGCTTACCCAGACCCGCCCCGCGTTCAACCCCTGAAGTTTGAGCAGGCTGGCGAACTTCGCGTCCTGCATGAGCCGGGCAAGCACCGTGTCTCCCACCAGCGCGAACACGCCGATCTTCGGAAAATTTTTATTTTGCAGCTTGGAAAACGCCGCCTCTATCTGCTCGGTGGGATTGGCTTTATAACTCTTGTTATTCTCAAACAGGGACGCGTCCCGTTCAAAGTCAATCGGCGCCCGCGCCGTTTTGCCCAACCCGTCAAGCAGGTCAAACTTCCCGTACAGCAGCACGTCGGCGGCTTGTTTCGCTATCTGGTTGTAAATGGCGTCCGCCTGTTGCGTCTGGATATTGGCGTATTTGCGGAGCAGTTGCTCATTCGCCGGACTGTTCGGCTCCATCCCAACGGTCGCGCTGTTCGCCAATTCCTCGCTTACCGAAGTCGCCAGGGAAATGGACGGCGCGTGGTACACTGTCCCGTTCCCCGCTTGGTAGGCGAGAATGTCCGCCGCCGCGCCGGGAGCGCGGTAGCCCGCCAGGATGTTTTTGGGGGCAAGGCGGTCTACCGGTATTTCCTTGCTGGCAAACGTCCTTGTCTCCCTGAAAAACGTGTTGACAAAATCCATGAGCAGCGCGGGCCGCTCCTCAAAAAAAATCTTTAACTGACTGGTTAATGTTTGTACCGCCATCGTGTTCCTCCTAATTAAGAATGATTCCCGCGTCCCAGCACTGGCCGATGAGCGCGTCTGTAAGGGTTATCGGGGACGCAAGCGAAGCCATCACCGCCGCCACCCCGTCCCTGCTGAACTCGCCGCGCGCTACCGGACCGGTCGTTACGGTCGAGTCGATGATTATATCCGCCGGGCATACCGCCCTGACGGTTTCCGCGCCGGTGATGATAGGATTATCATCACCGTCAAGCTCAAAGTCCGGGTTGTAGGCCGTAAACAGGCCGGTGGCGTTGATTCGCCCTAAAAGCTGCCCCTTCCGGTAACTTCCCGCCGCGTATTTAGCCGCGTTCTGTATTCGCGGCTTTACAATAATATTTTCGGTGTTGTAGGATGTCGATCTCATTAAAAGCCTCCTTTCCGCGCCATATCACGCAGAGCCTTCTCATCAACGAGCGCGCCGGCCGCCGCTTTCCCGACTTCTTTGGGCATTATCTGATCCTCAAGGCGCTGCCCGACTTTCGGCGACCCCAGGGCATCCCGGTTAGACGCGCTCATGGCGGCGTTCAGTTCCTTGACCCGCCCTTTCGCGTACTCGCCCGCGTCAACCCCCTCGGCAATCGCCGCCTTGAGCGCGCCGGAGATCGAAACCCCCGACAGCGCGAGCAGTTCCTCTATCCGGGCGCGGTCGGCGCCGACCGCCGCCTCCGCTTCCGTCTTGCCGGTCATTCCCAGTTCGCCCTGGGCATACGCGGCTATTTCCGCCTTCGCCTCCGGGTTTTCCTTGAGATAATCCGCTAATTTCATACTTCCTCCTATCGCTTTATTGTTTGCTTCCCCGGATTGCTCCGAGCGAATCCCGTCTATAAGCCCCATTTCAAGAGCCTGTTCCGCCGTCACCGTCCGCCCCGCGAGGCTTCGTATGGTTTCGGCGCTGAATCCTTTAACATGCCTCCTCCCTTCCAGCACCCGGTTTTCAAATATCCCGTACAACTGGTCGAGCCGGTCTACAATCAATTCCCGCCCCGCTTCTTCTTCCGGCTTCGGGCGCTTATCGCCGCTCGCCCGGTTGGTCAGAACATGCCGGATTATCCCTTTCTGCCCATCCGCGCTGGTTCGGTCAAACACCTCCGCCGCTACGCCGATGGAACCGACGCTGCTCCCTTTGGTAACCGCGAGTATCCGGTCCGCCTGGGACGCAAGATAGTAGCCCCCTGAAAGCGCCGATGTGTAGACAAACGCCGTTGACGGCTTGCGCGCGGTCTTTACCGCCTCGGCGCAGCAGTCAAGGCCGTCCCAGTACCCGCCGGGGCTGTTGATGTGGTAGTGGATTTCCCGCACAAGCGGGTCCGCCTCCGCGGCGAGGACCGCCCGCTCTATATCGGCGTAGGATGTTACATCCCCGTACAGGTCGTCAGAGACGTGGCGTTTGGCGGTAAGGGTCCCGCTTACGGCGATAACGGCGGCGCCGTCCCGTGTTTCGTACAAGAGTTGACCGCCCTCTGCTTCTTGCGCTTCATACACCGCGGCCTTTATCTCTTCTATGCTCTTAACCGGCAGGTCCGCCCTCAACCGGCTTTCCATCTCCCTGAATATATAAAACCGGTCGAGCTCCTCATCCGCCAGCGCGTACCAAACCTTCATTGCCGGTCCTTCTCTTTGCCGGGCTTTTTTTCTTCCCGCGGATACAAGCCCTCATCGTATTTCCACCGGGTGGAAAACGCCTCATAGTCCGTAATGCTGCTGATCCGGTAGGCCGCTTCGCTTTTGGTCATCAGCTTCTCCTTGACCGCGTGGCTTATCGCGTTGATTTCCTGCGCCGGGTTAATGCAGCCCAGGGTTGGACCCCGCCAGTTCCCGTCCAAATACGCCCGTTGAATCCGCTCGTGTTCAAAAAACCC
>JAIRTS010000271.1 GCA_031254795.1 Treponema sp. | reverse complement strand
CCACGACGCGTCTCTTCCCCGCCGCGTCGATTGCGTTCTGTGGTAGCTCGGCGTTGCTGACGGCGGCCAAATACAACGAGTTCGACGCGCCGCTTATAGACGGCATAACGTATTTTCTGAGCGCGGCGGCGGACTTCGCGCGAATGGCGATAAAACTGGCGACCGCCCTCGGCGTCGTGTGCGCCGTGTGGAATAGCTTCATCGCATTGTAATAGAGCGATAGATATGGTACTATGAAGCATGCGTTTAATTGATATCGGCGTAAACCTTACCCATTCTTCGTTTGACAAGGACAGGGAGCGGGTGGCGCGGGACGCCGAAGCGGCTGGCGTCTCTCCGCTCATTATCACCGGAACAACTGTGGAGGAGAGCAAAAAAGCCCAAAGGTATGCGGCGTCCCACAATACGGCGACAGTGAAACGGCTCTTTTCCACCGCAGGTGTGCATCCGCATGACGCGAAAACGTGCGACGAACGCGCTATCGCGGAACTGAGCGCATTGGCGCAGTGTCCTGAAGTGGTCGCCATAGGGGAGTGCGGCCTTGATTACAACCGCGACTTTTCCCCTCGCGCTGAACAGAGAGTATGGTTTGAGAGGCAAGTTGAGCTTGCCGCGGCGCTGAATATGCCGCTCTTTCTGCATGAGCGCGACGCTTTTGATGACTTTTACGCCATTTTAAAAAAATATTCTATTCCCCGAAAGGTTGCGCATTGTTTTACCGGCGGCGAAAAAGAGCTTGACGCTTACCTTTCGCTGGGCTGTTACATTGGCATAACTGGCTGGATCTGCGATGAACGCCGAGGGACGAATCTTCTTTCGTTAGTAAAAAAGATTCCCTCTGACCGGCTTTTGCTTGAAACGGACGCTCCATATCTTCTGCCGCGCAACATGGGAGACAAAAAGCGATCCGGGCGCAATGAGCCGAAAAATTTGGCGCATATAGCGCGTTATATTGCGGACATTGTAGGAAAAGACCCCGATGTTTTGGCGGAAGAGACATTCAGCGCCAGCGTCACGTTCTTTTTCAACTCTTTTGCCTCTTGCGACATTACAGCTTCAAAATAACGCCCGCCGCGCCCGCAAGCCCAATATAAACGGCCGGGTGCAGTTTCAGCTTGACAATAAGGGCGAACAATACGGCAAAAAGGATGCATTCGCGCGGGCGGAGCATTTCGTGCCAAACAAACGCCTCGCTATTGAAGAGCGACGACCGTAGTACGCCGAAACCCGCCGCTGCAAGCAGTCCTGTCGCGCAAGGCTTAAGCCCCATAAAAACAGCCTGTACCAACTGATTCTCTTTGAAAGCAAGCGCACGCGCTATGATCGTAATGACAATGATCGAGGGAAAGACAAGCCCCGCCACGGCGGCAAGCGATCCTTGAACGCCGGCGGCGTGAAATCCGGCGTTTGTCGCCATATTTACGCCTATCGCGCCGGGCGCGGACTGGGCTAGAGCTTGTCCATTTCCGATGATTTCCACCGTGAGCCACGCGTATTTTTCGGCCAGATGAAACAAAAAAGGCAGGGTTGCAAGCCCCCCGCCCACAGCGAATAGCCCTATTTTGGAAAATTCAAAAAACAGTCCAAAGAGGTTCACTATTCGATAAAAAATCTCAGAATGAATATCACAAACAAAATCCACGTAACAATGGATACATCCTTGAATTTAAGCGTAGCCGCCTTGAGGATCACATAGGAAAGCAAGCCGTACACGACGCCTTCAGAAATGCTGTAGGCGAAGGGCATCATCACGATGGCGAGGAACGCCGGAATGCCTTCCGTCGGATCCTTGAAGTTGATGCCGCCCACAGCCTGCATCATCAGAAAGCCCACGATGATAAGGGCAGGCGCCGTCGCCGCGCTGGGAATGAGAAGGAAGAGCGGCGAGAAGAAAAGGGCGACTATGAACAGAACGGAGGTGGTCAGCGCGGTAAGCCCCGTGCGCCCGCCTGCGGCCACGCCTGCGGTGCTTTCCACATAGCTGGTTACGGTTGAAGTTCCGAGCGCGGCTCCCGCGACAGTGCCGATTGCGTCCGCGAGAAGCGCTTGTTTTACGCGGGGGATTTCGCCGCTCTTGCCGATGAGACCTGCTTGCGTGGCGACGCCAACCAAGGTGCCAACGGTGTCAAAAATATCCACAAAGAGAAAAGTGAAGAAAACCGTAAAAAACTGGAACGTGAAAATGTTTGAAAAGTCAAACGCCCAGAACAACGGCGCGGCTGGAAGGCTAAACGGAGAGCTGAAGCCGCTCACATCGGTGACACCAAGTGGTATGCCTATGACAGCGGTTACGAGGATGCCGATGAGAATCGAACCGGGAAGCTTCCACGCGTACAAGATAACGGTGATGACAAGACCGATGATCGCAAGCAACGCGGAGCCTGTTGTCAAATCGCCCAGCGCTATAAGGGTCGCCTGATCGCCTATCACAATACCCGCGTTCTTAAAACCAATGAGCGCTATGAAAAGCCCGATGCCCACGGCGACCGCTTTCTTCAAGTTGTCGGGTATCGCCTTGATGATGGCTTCCCGGACATTGAATAGTGAAAGGATAATAAACAGAATGCCTTCAAGAAACACTGCGGTCAGGGCGAGCTGCCATGAATAGCCCATGCCGATAACGACGGAAAAGGCGAAAAACGCATTGAGTCCCATGCCGGGCGCAAGCGCTACAGGCAGATTTGCGGCGAACGCCATAACCAGAGTCGCTATCGCGGACGCCAGCGCCGTCGCTGTAAACACGCCATCCTTGGGCATACCCGCGGCGCCAAGTATATCTGGATTAACCATCAGGATATAAGCGAGCGTCAGGAACGTGGTGATTCCCGCGAGAATTTCACGGCTTACAGTCGTATTGTTCGTCTGCAAGTCAAAGAAGCCTTTTTTCTTTTGTATGGTCATATATAAACCTCCTATTATGGACGCCGTTCAATAGCGTCATGTATATTATACGAAAAACCCTCTGGACGCGCAAGTGGGCGCAAGGAGCCGCGTAAAAACCATGAGGGCTGTATCCAGACTAAGTCTGGA
>JAIRTS010000253.1 GCA_031254795.1 Treponema sp. | reverse complement strand
TTGACAAAACCCTGTCCGTATGCCATGTCAGAAAAACCGCCTTTTCTTCTTCGTTCTTTTTTGTTATACTTTTTTTATGTATGTTCACCCCAAATTGACGGCTTTCACCACCGCGCTTGAGACACTTTTGAACGAGGTGGATGACAAGATGGAAGAGAAATACGCAGGCCTGTTCCCCTTGCACCCGAACAGGCCTGCGCGAGGGACGACCGCATATTCTGATATGGATGGACTTTTTGAGATTGCGCCGGATTTTACGCCCGGCATAGGTTCGGAACAGGGCAGGGGGTATCTCATTTCCTGCAGGGTCGCCACTCTTGCAAACGTGCCTGACACTTGGTTTGAGGCTTTCTTAGATGACGCGGCGGAATGTGTGCGTGAAAAGTTGCCCGCTTATTTCCCCAGCAGGGAACTGTCCGTAGTACGGGATGGAAACCGTTATAAGATAATTGGGAATTTCTCGCTGGGGGAGGCATGATTTCGCCTTTTATTCCCGCCGCTTGCCGCAGGGCATGTATGCGCTTCGCTTTGCGAGGCGCGCAGTGTTGGTGAAATGACAAAAAAACGAAAGGCGTTGATCGCCATGCTCTGTTGCGTCCTGTTTTGGGGTTTTTCTTTTATATCAATAAAAGTTGCTATAGCAATATATCCGCCAATGACGCTGGGATTTCTCCGTTTTGCGCTTGCGGCTTTTTTCTTTGTTTTGTTGCTGTCCATTCAGCGCATTCGGCGGAAGGCGCGCGTCAGGCTAATCCCCGGTCCCGCGATTGAAAAAAAGAAAGAAAAAATCGAAAACTGCGATCTTCCCTGGCTGATAGGCGGAGGGCTTGCCGGTGACACGCTCTATTTCTTTTTTGAGAACAATGGCGTCGCCCTGATATCCGCATCCGAAGCCTCCCTGATCGCGGGGGCGATTCCAGCGCTTGCCATGATCGCCGAATGGGTTGAGCGGAAAGCGCGGGCGTTGCGAGGAGCAAGCGAGCCAACAGATAGGAAGGATGCGTTTATGGCTACGCTGTGGCGCTGGATTGGCGTGTTGTTGTCCATTGCCGGCGTATGGTGTGTTATCGGCGCGTCCTTGGCGATATCCGGCAATGTGCGCGGCTATGTCTTCATGGCGGGCGCGGCTGCGGCGTGGGTGGCGTACTGTTTTCTCACACGTCCGCTTTTCAAGCGGCACAGTCAGTTCTTCATTGTCTTTTGGCAGACGATCTTCGGCTTCATCGGGTTTATTCCCTTTGCCATGCTTGAAATTTCCCAATGGGGAACGCCGAATGCCGTAGAAATCGGCCACATTGTATTTCTGGGACTCTGCTGTTCCGCTCTCGGCTATTGGCTGTACAATTATGCGCTGGAGATACTTGATGTCGTTGTTTCGTCAGTGTTCATCAATCTCGTCCCCGTTGTCACTGTGGCGGCCGGCTATTGCATCCTCGACGACCGGCTCAGCCCAATCCAGTGGGCGGGCGCGGTTCTGGTGATTTCCGGCGTCTCCATCGCCGTCCGAAACAAAGGATGATTTATGGCATAATATATGTTTTTAGCGGCGCGAAGCCATTGAAACCCACGGACGCATAGCTTGCTGTGTATGCGCCGGTTGAAAGAAAGTACACGCGATCGCCGATTGCGAGGTCAACGGGCAGCTTATACTTGTAATCCTCGTAGAGAATGTCCGTGCTGTCGCAGGTTGGACCCGCGAGGATCGCCTCGGCTTCTTTGCAAAAGGGCGAATCCCTGCTGGTGACAATCGGGTATTTGATGGCTTCGTTCAGCGTTTCTATAAGCCCGTTGAACTTGCCGGCGTCAAGATAGACCCAGCGGTTCAACGCGGCGTTGCTTTTGCGGGAAATGAGAACCACTTCCGAAATAAGGATGCCGCTGTTTCCAGTCAGGGAACGGCCGGGCTCAAGTATAATCGACGGAAAATCTTTGCCAAAGGCGTTGGTAAGATAGCGATGAATTTCAGCGGCGTATTCGCTCAACTTGTTGGCCGGTTGCATGTATGGCGCCGGAAAACCGCCGCCCATGTTTACCATGTCAAGGTGAATGCCTTTTTCTTCCTCAAGGGTGGACGCAAGGTACTTGGTCTTGGCAATGGCGTCGTCCCATTGGCCAATGTCCCGTTGCTGGCTGCCCACATGAAAAGATATGCCGGACGGCGTAAGACCCAAATCCCACGCCGCAACCAGAAGGTCGTACGCCATATCGGAGTGGCAACCGAACTTTCTGGACAGGGGCCAGTCAGCGGAGGACGAGTCTTCAACTATGATGCGAACGTAAACCTTTGAACCCGGAGCCGCAGACGCTATGTTTTTCAGGTCTTCTTCACTGTCTGTAGCGAACAAACGTACGCCTTTCTCGTAAAAATACGCGATGTCCTTGAGCTTCTTGATCGTATTCCCGTAAGAAACACGCGCCGGATCTATGTTAAGGGCAAGAATCATGTCAAGTTCCTCTCTGGACGCAAGGTCGAAGTTGGCGCCTAATTCCGCAAGCGTGGATACGACGGCTCTCTCGGGATTTGCCTTCACCGCATAGTATATCTGACTGTAGGGAAACAACTCGCGAAGTGTCACGTAATTGTTCTCTATTGTTTGGAGGCTGATAACGACGCACGGCGTTTCAAGCCCACGGGAAAAATCAAGGAAACGCTCCCATTCAACATCGGATATAAATTCAGTTCTGTTTATCATGTGAAACCCTTTATATTTTTAATGCCATATTGTTACGATACTAATCACTTTAGTCAAGATGTGATATAGTAAACATGAGAAAAGTATGGGGCATAGTTTAAGGAATCGTTTGCAAGCCATTAAATCTCTGCAAGCCGAAGCGGGGCTGAAAAAAGCCGCGTCCGAAGACGCTCGCTCCGGCGCAAACTCCGTTAATATGGTCGCGTCTGACGCGAGCGCCGTGTCCGTGAACGCCGCTTCAGCGGACACGCTCCCACCCGGGTGGCTTTCCGTGGCCAGTTTGGTAAAGAAGCGCGTCCTGACGCTGGACATGCCCGTCCCTGTTCCGGCTTTAACAAAGACCGTCCGGCAATCTTTGGCGATTCTGACGCCGGATTTGCTCCACGCCCTTCACGCGGATTACACATACGAGGACTTCGTTTTTTTCGATCTTGAAACAACCGGACTTTCGAGCGGCGCCGGTACGCTCGCCTTTATCGCGGCTTTCGGGCGCCTCAAGAAGGCGCGGCGCGGGTATGTCTTGCGGTGCGACCAGTATCTTTTGCTTGATTATCCTGGTGAAAATGATTTTCTGGAAGCGGCGCTTGGCGCGTTGCGCGGCGAATTTAACGCGCCTTTCATCGTCAGTTACAATGGCAAATGTTTTGACAGCCAGATATTGAAAACCCGTTGCCTTATGAACGCCATTGCCCCGCCGGTCTTTCGCCATGTCGATCTGCTTCACCCGGCGCGGCGCCTATGGAAGCGGACGCTCTCTTCCTGCTCTCAGTCCGAGATCGAAACCGCCATTCTGGGTTTGGACAGAACCGGCGACATATCCGGCGCATTTGCCCCGGATATATGGTTTTCCTTCCTGAGGAACGGCGAATGGGAGCCGCTCTTGGAGATGTGCGATCACAACAAAAGAGATGTTCTTGGATTGGCCTCTCTTTTTATCGCTTTTACCCATATTGCCGAGGATCCCGCGCGGTATACCGAAGGTTACAGGGTTGACAGGGAAAATCTGGCGCTCCGTTGGCGTTCCGTCCTGAAATACAATGGCGTCGGCGTTGAAGAAATTGTACACAGAACCGGCGGCGATCTTATCCGGGACGCATCGGAGCGCGGGTATCCAAAAGCCGCCCTTGTTCTGGCGTTTGATCGCATGCGGGACGGTTCCTTTGAAGAAGCGCGTCAACGGCTTTCGGCGATAGCCGCGACAACAGCCATTCCTGCCGCCATTAAAGCCCTCGCGCTACGGGGGCTTGCCATTGACGCTGAGCGCCGCCTGAAAGACGAAGGCAAAGCTCTGGTGTATGTTGAACAAGGACTTGCCTTGAACGGCATTGGGAACATGGCGCGGGCAGATTTTGAGCATAGGAAAAAGCGGCTTTTGAAGAAGCTGAATGTGGAAACAAGATAGCGGGATGGAATGCCGGAACGATAGATTCCATTGGTGGTTTGCGACAATTCGATTTCAATCATCAGAAAGGCAATCGGAGACGGTAAAGAACAGTGAAACCCCAGCTTTTGTGGAAGCGGCGACTTGTTCCGCAACACCCGAACAGTTGATTTTTTTCCTTAAAAAGCCGCGACTTTGCGGCGTCGCCAACAGCCGGAACGTTATGCGAAACCGGATTAAAATAATATCGTGCAGAATTATTATGACAAATTATATCAACACGCATAATCAAGCGGGTGAAATCGGTCTGAAAAAAACGGCAGCAAAAAACATGCCAATAATTATCATGGAACCGTCGTCGGGCGGGAAACTCATGGGCGGCGTTCCTCCAAAGTCTGTTGGGTTGTTTAAGCAAGCCCCCCCTTCTCGCGTGCTGGTGGTCATTTCAGGGATGAATGGCACGCGCGGGTCGCGATTATTGTATGCCCTGTCCAAACAAAGTGAATGTTCCGATGAGCTTCGCCGCCTACAACACTTCTTTTGTTATGGGTATGCTCAGCGGAATTACACAATATATGGCTGGCGCCGGCGCGACAAGCCCCGCCAAAAACCATGTGGCGAGCGAATGTACAAAATGCGGGCGGTGTGAGACGCATTGTCCTCAGCATATCTCTATTATGAAAGAACTCGTGGCCGTCCGCAAACGGACGGGAGGATTTCAGTTTAAGATTATTTGCGCCATTGCAGGACGAGATGGTTGGGACACTAAGGGGGAACGTCGGGGACGCACGGACGAGTAACGTAACAAACGCTTGGCGGTAAATTAAAGAAGCGGGAATTGAGGCTGTTCCAAAACTTCAGTTTCGGAACAGCCTCATTATAACAAAGAATTCTCGGATCAGAGCTACGGGGCATTTTAAGATTGTTATTTGAAAATACTGTTTATAGTGCTTTAGCTTAATAAACATCAACACCAAAACATTGATAAACCGCGGCGGGCGCATCTTCGCAAGTCGGAATTACG
>JAIRTS010000223.1 GCA_031254795.1 Treponema sp. | reverse complement strand
AGAAATATATTTAAAAGAGCATGTTTGATATTTCCATTGATAAAATATTGCACCGTTTCCAATGAATATGTTGAGAATGTTGTATAACCTCCCAAAAATCCCGTTATTAAAAGTAATTTCCACTTAATGTTGATTTGAAATACATCAAAAAAATTTATTCGCAGGCGGGTCCAACACCCCGCCCTTTAGGGCGGTTTCAATAGCGGCATCCGCTTTCGGTTCAAGGGTATTGGATCCCGCATACAATCCATACCTATCAGAACCAACATACCCCGTCCCTTTAGGGCGGGGTTGTTGATTCTTTTTCACTCTCTCCAGTTTTATTTTCAACCCAATCAAAACACTCTTTTGCTATTTTTATACTTTCCTCATAATTTTCTTTTGTAATTTCATCATATTCTCCGGGATATCTTGTTATAACACCATATTTTGTTAACCTCGTCGCTTCTTTGATATTTTCAGGAATTTCAGTGAATTTTCCAATTTCATTTAACAGTATTCCAATATTGTGTGTGAATTCAGGTTCAAACCCATAAAATATCCGAAGCCCTTCTAACGTCTTCTCAACAGCCTGTTGAGATTGATAGCGCAAATCTTCATAATAGACATGGCGCTGACAGCTATCTTCGATATTTCAAGACTGCTTTTCGCTCTCTCGATCCATGATTTATAACGTTCCATATATCACCTTTCCTTGTTCTTTTATTGTTTTGTAAATACATCAAATGTCATTATTTATTTTGATATATTTATCATAATCAATCGCAAGTAAATCAACCGGAATCATTATTTTATTTTCATAAAATGCCATATAGATAGAATCAATAATACTAAGGCCGTTTTTTAGCCTTTTTTTATAACAAACAGATCGATATCACTTTTTTCAGCATTAGCCCCTCGCGCGTATGACCCCAAAAGTATAATTTGATCCGGAGATGCGTGTGATATAATAATGGGGATAATTTTGTCGATATATGGGATATTATTATCCATTTTTTTTTACTATCCTAATTTCTTAATAATGCCAACAGATCCCGTTCCAAAACTAACCAGAACCTTTGGTTCGCGGAACGCAACTCACCAACGTAGTTTGCATTTTGGAACAGGCTCAAGTGGTTTTTAAAATCTCTCCAAAAATTTGCCCGATTTCGCATGACGTTCCGCTGTATCGCGACATTTTGCGGTTGCTGGACCGCTTCGCGTTCCTTTATCGCAACCGCAAAAATGTCATCCCCCGTAGAGGAGCGACCCGTAGGGGGCGCCAATCGCTAGAACGTTAGACGCAATTTACGGGGCATTCTGCGCCCTGTTGCAAACGATCAGCACTCGGCGATACGGGCGCGCAGTTTTAGTATGCACGACGGCTCCACCGAAAGCTCATCCATTCCCATTGCTACGAAGCGTTCGGTTAGCGTTAAGTCGACGCCCAAAGCGCCGCAAATGCCGCACCAAATCCCCGCTTTGTGGGCGTTTTCGCAGGTCAGCTGAATAAGCCGCAACACCGCTTCGTGGCGCGTGTCGCAAAACGAGGAAAGCGAATCGTTCTGCCGGTCTATCGCAAGGGTGTATTGCGTCAAATCGTTTGTGCCTATGCTGAAAAAGTCCGCTTCACGCGCCAAAATATCGCTCGCCACCGCTGACGCAGGCGTCTCTACCATTATACCTATCGGGACATCCTCATGGAATCTTAGCCCCTTGGCGCGCAACTCTTCACGCGCGACTCGCGCGAATTCTTTCGCCTTCAGCAACTCGTCCACAGAATTTATCATCGGAAACATGATCGCCGCATTTCCATAGACCGACGCGCGGTAAATTGCCCGCAACTGCGTTTTGAAAATGTCAGGCCGCGTGAGGCATATCCGTATCGCCCGCATTCCAAGCGCCGGGTTTTCTTCCTTGGGAAGATCAAAGTAATCCGCCTGTTTATCCGCCCCTATGTCAAGCGTACGGATAATAACCTGCCTATCCCCCATCTTTTCCAGCGCCTTTCGGTAGCTTTCAAACTGCGTGTCTTCATCGGGATACTCATTTCTGCCCAGATACAGAAATTCGCTACGGAACAGCCCTACCCCTTCGGCGTCTCCGGCAAGAGCGGCGTCGGCGTCGCTTACGGATCCGATGTTTGCGTAGAGTTTCATCTCCCTGCCGCTCTTTGTACGGGTTGGCTTGCCCCGCAGTTTTTCAAGAGTTTCCCGCTCACATCGCGCTTGTTCCGCTTTTGCTTCCAACGCGCTGATAACAGCCGGCTCAGGGTCAACGTACAAAACGCCGGTCTCCCCGTCAAGAGCCGCCTCTTTGCCGGACAAGTCCCCTGAGAGAAAAGCGCCGAAGGAGATGATAGCGGGAATGCCCATAGTTCGGGCAAAAATAGCCGTGTGGGAATTGGCGGCGCCCTGACGGGATACCAGCGCAAGGACTTTGCTTCGGTCGAGCTGGGCGGTCTCACTAGGCGTGAAATCGTCCGCGGCAAGAATGACCGGCTCGTCGGATTCCGCGCCGCCCTGCGCTTCTCCTGAAAGTATCCGTATCACCCGTTTGGAGACATCGTAGACATCTATGGAGCGAGCTTTCATGTACTCATCGTCCATGTCGGCAAAGTCTTGCGCGAGTCTGGAACCAGCCGTGTTGACGGCGTACTCGGCGCAGACTTTTTCACTTTTGATAATCTCAAGTATAGGATCAGTGTAGTCGGCGTCTTCAAGCATCATGCGGTGGATTTCAAAGAGGAAGGCGTTTTCTTCCCCGATTTTACTGGTCATATTTCCGGCCAACTGGTCGAGTTGCTCGGCGGCTGTCAGGCGCGCCGTATTAAAACGTTCGATTTCTTTGTCAACATCGTCTATGGGACGTTTTTCAACCGAAAGGCTACTCCGTTTGAGAAAGGAAAGCCGTCCTCGCGCTATTCCTCCGCTTACACCTTTGCCTTGCAAGGTAATCATGACGACGCTCCATAAGCTTTGAGAAGCAGGGCTTCCGCATCCGCATTCCACAAACCTTGATGCGCTTGGCAACTTGCGTGGAGCCGCGCGAACAGAGGTTCTCTTTGTCCAAGCTTTTCAAAATCCGCCAAGGCGATCAAGGGCAGGTTAATGTGGGTATAGGTGAGTATCTTGCCGGCCTTGAGTTCCGGCAATTTCGCGACAGCGCCGGCAACAGCGTCAAGCCCGCAGATATGGCTTACCATAACCGCCGGACGGAGTTTTTTTTCGGAGGACAAGCGCAACGCTTCCTTGAGGTCGTCGGTATTGCCACCGGTGCTTCCTAAAATATGCGTGCTGGTGTAATGACAGTTGTACAGGTTTATCATCCCCGAAAAGTTCTTGTCCTCGGGCCCGGCGAAAAAGTTAAGGCAGCCGTCAAACGCCAGCAATTTGTCGCCCAACTCGGCGAGTTCCCGTATGGGCGCATAGACAAACACATCGTCATAGCCCCGTCCGTCTGTTAGTCCCATAAGAAAGGCGTACTGGTCGGCCTGGGCGCGGGGGTTTACATAGCGCAACTCAACGCCCTGTTTTTGCGCCAGTTCCGGGCTGATAAGCTGTTGCGCCCGGCGCAGTCTTCCATCGTCCACATCGGTGACGACGATTTTCGCCGGACGATTGCCACCGTACAGAGGATACTCAACCGCGCCAAGCCCCATGGGTCCCGCGCCGCCGAGGATCAGCACAGCGCCGCCCGGCTTGATGTCCATAGCGTGCTTGTAGTTCTGTTTGTTGGTATGGTACATCATGTGATAACCGCCGATGATGCAACTGACCGGTTCGGCAAGCGAAGCGTAAAAATAAGCGTCCCCATCGTAGTGGAGCAGGCAACCCAGTTCCATCACCTCATGCGGCAGGACGCAGTAGGTGGCGTCGCCGCCGAAAAACTCATAGGAATAGCCCGGGGAGGCAAGGCTGCCCTTGTAGTTCAGCGCCGGCTGTTGGGCGAATTTTTCGCCGGCTTTGAATTCATGTTGCCATTTGGCGCCGACTTTGACAATATCGCCCGCAAACTCATGCCCGATGATGATAGGGTTGGTGTCTACGTTTTGAGGACAGCGTTTGTGTTTTTTGCCCTGTTTCAAGAGTTTGTAGGTGGACATACAAATGCTGTCGCTCACCACTTTGACGAGAATTTCATCGTCTTTTATGTCAGGAAGCTCAAATTCTTCCAGCCTTAGATCGTCGGCGCCGTAAAGCCGCACCGCTTTTGTTTTCTGTCCCATATAATTTCTCCTTGTGTGTGTTAGAATCGCAGGGTACTGAACTCTGCGAGTTTTTAGGAACTGAGCCAGTTTCAAAACGCGAGCTACGTCTGCGAACTATGTTCGGAGTTTTTGAAACTGGCTCAACTGTACAAAAATAAGGTGTTCCGCATGTTATTTCCGCGCAGCTCCTTAAGCGATTTTCTCTAACCGCGTTTTTTGTAAAAGCTCGTCTACCAGAGCGCGCTCAGGCGGGTTGGTTCCCACTGTGGTACAGGCTCCGGCTGAGGCCGCCATTGCCAGAGCGAAGCGTTGTTCTTCAGGCAATTCATGTTCAAAGCCGTAGGCCAGCGCCCCGATCATGCTGTCTCCGGCTCCCACTGTTGAACGCGCCGTCACCGGAATCGCCGCAGAGCGCCAAACGCCGTTTTTGCTTGCAAATATCGCGCCGTCAGCGCCCATTGAAAGAGCGACCACTTTGACACCTTTGTCAATCAAAGAGCGGCAAAGTTCCGCAAGCCGCGCGTCTGTCACCCGCTCGTCGTCCGCTATGCCGAAGTATTGCAACAGTTCAAAGCGGTTCGGCTTGATGCAATCAGGAACAGCGTCCGGTTCTGACTGGAGCGCTTGTTTAAGGGCTTCGCCGTCGGCGTCAAGAAACACCAACGCGCCGGCGCGTCGCACCAGAGCGCAAAGATTTTTGTAGGTGTCCGCTCCTAGACCGGCTGGCAGGCTGCCTGAAAGCGCGATAATATTCCCTTGTACGCCGTATCCAGAAAGCTTGCTCTCCATTTCGCGCCATTCCGTTGGTTGTATCGTCGGCCCAGGCTCGTTCAATTCGGTCAACGCGCCCTTGTTGTCCACGACTTTCACATTGGTTCTGGTAATCGCGGCGATGCGGACAAAATCGGCTTTGAGTCCTTTTTGAGCGATGAGAGACAAAAGCTCATCGCCGGCGCCGCCTCCGGCGAATCCAACGGCGACGCTCTTGCCTCCCAAGGCGCGGATCATGGCGGAAACGTTGACTCCTTTTCCGCCGGCGTCCAACGTTATCTCCCGCAGGCGGTTAAGCGCGTTGACTTTCAACACATCCACCGACGCTGTTTTATCCAGAGCGGGATTCAACGTTACGGTGACTATCATGCCCCGTCTCCGATTAACATTCGGTACACCTCGTCAACGCCGGCGTTTTTGACAAGGTTTATCGTATCGTTCCCAGTCTCTAGGGCGTCCACGATATTCCCCATGATGTCAAGGTGTTCATCGCCTTTGGCCGCAATGCCGATCACTAGGTACACCGGCTTTCCGTGCCAATCTATGCCTTCAGGATAGGTCAGCGCCACAATGCCGGTTGTGATGATGGCTTTCTTGTACGCTTCCTCTCCGTGAGGAATAGCGATGAAATTGCCGATTTCAGTGCTAAAGGAATTGTCCCGTTTAAGCATCCCTTCTATATACCACTCCTCGGCATAGCCCGAATCAACCAACATCCGCCCGCACCGGCGAATGACATCTTCACGCTTCGCCTTTGGTTGATTTAAAATAATGTTTTCTTTTTTGAGTATAGGTTTTCCCGCCATGATACTCTCCTTTCTTTATGTTAATTTCTCGCCTCTGAAACGGACGAGAATTTCTGAGATTTCTCTTTCAAGAACCGCACGGACGGTCTCACGGTCTCCGGCGCGGACCGCCTCAAGAAAAAGAGGCAGATCAATCAGAGCGCTGGAAATCCCTCCCATGAGTTCGGACACTTCATGAGGAGACGTTTCGGGCAACAACATAAACACACAACTTTTGGTATGTTTAAAATAGGCGTGGGTAAATTCGCCCCCTTCGGGAACAATGAGCGCAAACACCGGATCCGCGCTATAAGCGTTGCGGGTATGCAACAAAACTATTCCCAACTCGCTGACAACCTGAGTGACAACGGCTTCCCTGGACATAAGGGCGCGCCGGGCAGCCTCCGGGTTTTCGGACGCAAAGCGGTCCGCGGCAAACCGGACAAGATCCTCAAAAGAGCAGTCCGCCTTGATCGATTCAACGACGAAATTGTCAAGCAGGAGCCGTGACTGCTTTGCAATCTCGATAAGACTGTCAAGCCGTTTCTCCAGAGAAACCGAACGCGCCGACTGTTCCACATCCCGTTTGGTAAAGGCGAAGGCGTCGATAGCCGTCTGAATTTTCTGATAATCTTCGGGACCAAGCACGGTGTTCACCTGAACAAACGGTTTGTCCGTTTCCGTCAAAGGGATGGTGGAGATAAGAAAGTCAACGTCGTCCCAGGAAGCCTTGTCATCACAGCCGGACACTTCAACTTCCAATTCTCCTTTAAACCGCTTGCGCACCTGATAGGCCAGCATATAAGACGCGCCAATGCCGGCTACACAGATAATACCGGCGCGAAGAACCCGCCGCCTGATGTTCCGCTCGCCCAAAACGGCAAGAGCGGCCAGAAAATGTATCAAGATAAATGAAATTTCGTTTGATGGAACCGGAAGTCCAATATACTCCTCAAGCGCCTCCACTGCCCTGCGCGTCTTTTCATATTCTTCAGGATAATTCTTTATGAGTTCCGCTTCAAGGGGATTCGGAAGCGCTATGCCTCCCCGCAATCTGGGGAGCGCGGCTTCCAAATGCAAAGACAACAGCCGTGTCAGTTGTTCGTTGGTTTTCAGAATCGCGGCTATCGGAGGATCGAAGCGATCTATCATCTGCATGACGAGGCTTTGAATGCATGTTTGCCTGTCCGCCGAACCTAGTTCAAGCGGGCTGTCTTGCTTTGATCTGCACAGCTGAATCCACCCCGACAACGCTTGTTGTTCCGTTTCGGGTATCCGCAGGGAAAACTGACGTTCTGTTTCCGCCACGAGATATTCAGCGAGGGCATGTTGAAAAGCGCCCGGCGAAACTTGTTCGCTGACACAGCCGTTTGGGATGATCTTGCCTTTTCGCAAACGGTCAACCATCACCATAAGGTAAACAGCGATCAATGAAAAAGATTCTGATGTCATCCAGTCAATCACATCTTTCTTCCTGCGTAAAATTTCCCGTACCCCCGTCTCAATGTCTTCGCCGGGAAAACCAAAAGACGCGCTGTATGACCTGCCGCCCGAACCTCCATCGGTCATAAAACGGCTCACCAAGGCGGCGCGGAGAGATTCCTCTGTTCCAACACACTGAACGCCCACTCCGCTCTTGCGGACGACGCCGACACCCCGCACGGAAAGCCACGGCTCAAGCTCGTCAAGATCATTGCTTACTGTAGATTCGCTTACATCCAAGACGTTTGCGTAGTAAAAGAGTTTCTGCACTTCGCTGGCGCTGGCGATGAGTTCAACCAGCAGACGCAACAGCCGCTCTTGTTTTGAAACAGGATAGGGGAAGGGTGGACAAGCGCGTTGAGCGATTTTCTGACGGTCTTCACTACTGCCGGAAAACATCAAGCCTTTGCCGGGAATAGAAGTCAGCGATATGTGAAAGGGGGACAATACCTCCTCCACGTTTTCCAACTCCCGAAAAACGGTCCGGCGGCTGGTGTTCAACGCCGCTGACAAGGCGTCAATCTTCACCGGCTCGTCGGCGCGCGCCAACAATTCAAGCAATCGCAACAGTCTGGGAGAAAAATTCCGCACAGAACTAGTACTGCCCACCCCCGCCGTTTCTTCCATAAAGCGTTAAAGGTTTGCCGTTAAAAAATCCCGAGCCGCTTCAATGGCCGCGACCTCGTCTTCGCCTTCCGCTTGCACGGTGAACGTCTGCCCGCATTTGAGGCGCAGCTTCATCAAAGCGATGAGTTTCTTACCATCCACGCTTTGATCGCCGCGATTAATCATAACACGGCTTTGATATTCTTGCATCTTCTGCACAAATAGTCCCGCAGGACGCGCATGAATGCCGTTTGGATCGGTGATTGTATACGAAAATTCTTGCATTGCATCTCCTTATTGCAGTGGGGTCTTAGTCCCGCGCCTTAACAGGCGGCCCATTTGGGGCGGTTGGAATAAACGTCAATAAAAAAATAACGACGGCCCCATAGTTTTAACTGATTTTTGAACAAAACCATGTTCATAACTATAACGCGGGCAAAATGCCCCGCCCTTCACGCTAAAGGACAGGGGGCATCCAAGGAGGTCTGACACCCACGCCGGACGCCAGACTTCAAAACTGCCGCCGGAACATGCCCAAGCGACAGTTTTTTCATAAACCCATTGCGTGCGCGCTCACTCACCACACGCTCCGCAGGTTCATTTCTTTAAGCTGGCGACAATTTCATCATACTCCGGCGCGCCGAGAAAATCGGTGATCGCTACAAGCCGGGCTTTCGGATTTGCGGCATGCGCCCGTTCTTTCAACTCCTTATGACAGACGATAATGTCCGCATCCGCGGGAACTTCGCTTACCGGCGAATGAACAACGATAATGTCCGTAATACCTGCGGCCTGTATCTTTTTCCGCAGTTTGGTGGCTCCCATAGCGCTGGAACCCATGCCCGCATCGCATGCAAACACAATTTTCTTTACCGGACCCGAAACTTCCCATGCGGTTTTTGTTTCTTCCACGGAAACGCCTTTGGACTCGGCTTTGTTCGCCTTAGTCTGCGCCTGCGCCGCTTCAATATCCGCGTCATCCTTTCCAAACACCTTGAGCAGTATCATTGAAAGGAAGAACGACACGCCGCCTGCCGCCAAGATGCCCAAAATATTGGCGAAGTACGCGCCTCTGGGTGTCATCATAAGCTCGGCGAAAATGGAACCCGGGGAAGCCGGAGCGATAAGTCCGCCACCGAAGATGCTCAAAACCAGAACGCCGGTAAAACCGCCGCCCATCATGGCGAGAATCAGAACAGGATTCATCAGCACAAAGGGAAAGTAAATCTCGTGAATACCGCCGAGGAAGTGGATGATCGCCGCGCCGGGAGCGCTGCTCTTGGCGTTGCCTTTTCCCGCAAGACAGTAAGCCAGCAACAGTCCAAGACCGGGTCCGGGATTTGATTCAATCATGTAATAAATTGAACGCCCGATTTCCTGCGACTGCTGGGTGCCAAGGGGGGTGAAAACGCCGTGGTTTATCGCGTTGTTCAGGAAGAGCACCTTCGCCGGCTCAACGATAATTGAGGCGAAGGGGAGCAATTTGTGGCCTACAAGCCAGCCCACGCCCGCTCCGAAAGCGTTGGTGATTCCTTCCGCCACAGGGCCGATACCCAGAAAGCAGATGATCGAGAGTATACAGCCGATGATCCCTGCGGAAAAATTGTTTACCAGCATCTCGAAACCGGCGGGGATTTTGCCTTCTATCGCCTCGTCAAATTTCTTGATGCAGAAGCCGCCCAAGGGGCCCGCTATCATGGCGCCCATGAACATCGGGATGCTCGCTCCCATAATAACGCCTATAGTGGCGATTGAGCCGACTACGCCGCCCCGCACCCCGCCGCCGTACGCCAGTTTGCCGCCGGTATAGCCGATAAGGAGCGGCAAAAGATA
>JAIRTS010000169.1 GCA_031254795.1 Treponema sp. | reverse complement strand
GCGGAGGCGCTCGCGCGGGAACTCGCGGCCTGCGATCCGGTGAGCGCGTCCCGCATTCACATCAACGATGAATACCGGCTTCTGCGGGCGCTGGAAGTGTTCCGTCTGACGGGCAAGCCTTTAAGCGCGTTTGCGATGAACGCCGCCGCTTCGCGCGGGTCGGGCGATCCGCGCTCGCCATGCGCCGAATCCGCCGACAGCCGCCGCGACAAATACCGCTTTCTGATATTAGCCCTTGAGCGTCCGCGTGAAGCTCTCTACCGGCGTGTCAACGAGCGCTGCGCCCTCATGTTCAAGAGCGGGCTTGCCGATGAAGTCCGCTCCCTGGCGGCGTCCGGTTACGGCCCCCTGTGTCCGGGCATGAGGGCGATAGGCTACCGCGAGTTTTTCGACGAACGCGGAGCCGACAGCAATGCCACCGGTGACATTCGCGTCAACATGGCTGAGATTGAGGCGCTTGTGGCGCAGCACAGCCGGAATTACGCGAAACGGCAGATGACCTATTTCGCTTCCATTCCCAATACGGTTTGGATACGCGCCGATGAAAAACCCGTTGAGAAGATACGGGCGTTTTTGAACGCCACATTGTAAAGCGCCGCGTTTTCACTTCATCTTTAACACGGATGCGTCGTAATCTTCCGGCGGGACGAAGCCCAAGAGGTCGATGCAGGTCGCCGCGATGGAACTGATGCCCAGTCCTTCGTTGAGGCTCGTGTTGTCGTACTCGCCCTTATAGTCCGGGTCGTACACGATGCACGGCACCGGATTCAGAGAGTGGCTTGTCTTGGACTTGGGCGCGCCATCCGCTTTGCGGACAACCGCGCCGGTTTTCTTGTCATGCTCGAACATATCGTCGCTGTTGCCGTGATCCGCCGTAATAACCATAACCGCGCCCGCTTCTTCGGCGGCTTTCAAGAGTCTGCCGAGTTGCAAGTCCATGGCTTCCATGGAACAGACGACCGCCTGATACACGCCGGTATGCCCCACCATGTCGCCGTTGGGGAAGTTGAGCCGAATGAAATCGTACTTGCCGCTTGCGGCGGCTTTAATCACCCGATCGGCAATCTCGGCGCATTGCATCCATGGACGCTGTTCAAATGGCACCACATCGCTCGTGATTTCTACATAGTCTTCGAGTTTTTCATCGAACTTTCCGGTGCGGTTGCCGTTGAAGAAATAGGTGACGTGTCCGTATTTCTGGGTCTCGGAAATGGCGAGAGTGCGTACGCCCGAAGCCGCCAGATACTCGCCGAGCGTGCGGTCAATGGAAGGCGGATCCACCAAATAGCGGCGCGGGACGTGGGTGTCGCCGTCGTATTCCATCATGCCCGCGTAACAAACAGCCGGACGGCGGCCCCGGTCAAAATGGACAAACCGCTCTTCCTCAAACGCCGCGGTGATTTCAAGAGCGCGGTCGCCCCTGAAATTGAAGTACACAACGGAATCGCCGTCTTCTATCGTACCTATGGGCTTTCCATCTTCCGCGACAACGAATTCCTTGAGGTCCTGATCGATGACGCCGAGAATCTCCGCGC
This sequence comes from Treponema sp., assembly GCA_031254795.1. GTDB lineage: Bacteria > Spirochaetota > Spirochaetia > Treponematales > Breznakiellaceae > JAIRKH01. The sequence continues at coordinate 3,679 of JAIRTS010000169.1, read as the reverse complement.
GGTAGGTCTCGACAGCCTCCCTCGCGCTCTTGAATTGGCGCGCCACACCATGGACGTGGGTTTCCCAGCCCCGGCGAACCATGTTCCAATCCGCGCCGTACCTATCCATCGTGATCCACATGCGCCCGCCGCCAGAAGCGATTTTCGCGTCAAATCCATCGACGCTCTCTTCTTTCAGGAAATCTTCAAACGGATCAATATAGTCAAGGGCGCTGGTTTCACCCACATCGCGCCCGTCAAAAAGCGTGTGAACTCGCACTTTTTTAACGCCATCTTTCTTCGCCTGAACGATCATAGCCTTGAGGTGATCGAGGTGGCTATGTACATTGCCATCAGAGAAAAGTCCGATAAAATGGAGCGCCGGAATCCTTTGATCGCCGCCGCTCGCCTGCGCGCCGCCGGTGATCTCTTTCCACGCTTTTCCTTGAAACATGGCGCCGGTCTGTATGGAGGTTGACACCAACGCCGCTCCCTGATTGAAGACACGCCCGCAACCCATAGCGTTATGCCCGACCTCGCTGTTGCCCATATCATCGTCCGAGGGAAGCCCCACGACTTTTCCGTGCGCCTTTAAGCGGGTGTTTTGCGCTTTCGCCTTCACCGCGTTCAGATGATCCATTTTGGCGTTCGCAACCGCGTCGCCTTCCTTATATTTGCCATACCCCACGCCGTCCATGATCACGAGGATAACAGGCCCCTTCCGTCCTTTCCACGCGGGATTCTTCTTCAACACTTCCATAAAAATCGCTCCTTTGCAAATCTTGCAATTAATTTTGGATAAGTATAGTAGAAAAGGCGGGTTTAGGGAAGATGTTTTCCACTCACCAGCGCAGCGCTCGTCTTTTCGTCGAGGCTCATCGGAAAGCGCGGGTGAACTACTCCACCCTAAAGGACGGATTTTTTATCAACACATAAATCGCGGGGTATGAAACCACGCGGTATTGATAATTTCCTATGGCGGTGTTTATCACGCGATCCTGTTCGCCGCGCAACTTTCCGTCTCTCCGGCGAGTCATTCCAGCGCATTGCTCAAATCGGCTATAATGTCGCAAGGATTTTCTATGCCCACCGAGAGCAACGGAAGTTTCTCGTTCACGCCCGTCGAAAGGCGCGTCTCTTCGGGTATCGCGTCGCGGGTTTGCGCCGACGGATAAGTGATGAGGGATTCCACACCGCCCGAACTCTCGGCAAACAGCGCGAGCTTGACGTTTTTCAGAATCGAAGGAATCGTTCGGGCGTCTTTTGCATAGAAAGAAACCATGCCGTTATGTCTCCGCGTTTGTTTTTGGGATAAATCGCATTGCGGATGATCGTCAAATCTCGTGTAAAACACTTTTTCCACAGCGGGATGGGATCGAAGTCATTCCGCGACAATTTTTCCATTTGTTTGGTGTTTTTCCATGCGCACAAGCAGGTTTTTTATGCCGCGCTGGGCGAGCCACGAGTCAAACGGCGAGAGTGCCGCGCCATCGCTCGACTGGGCTTTCAAAAGCGGATCCGTGTCCTCATCGCTGGAATGGACGATGAAGCCGAACAGGGCGTCGTTATGACCCGCCAAGTACTTGCCGCCTGAATGAACGCCAAAATCTGTGATCAGATCGAGGGAGTTCTGAAAATATGGGGTGAAGAAGGTGTTGTCAACAATGAGCCGCCACCTTTCCGGTGGATAAGATCCACGTATTTTTGAATGTCCGTCACTTGTATCATGGGGTTTGACGGCGTTGCGATGAACCTCCTCGCCCTAGCGGCTAAACTTGACACTCAGAATCATACGAGGCACGCCCGGTACGCCAGCGGAATATATAATATAACTTCATCAGCCCTGTCCATATTGTCTTTACTCCGTGCGGGCCGTCACCGGGCGTCCGTTTCGGCCATCCCGGGCATTCCGCCGCCTTTTTTGTCGTATACGGCTTCTTCGGCTCTTTCCCGCTCTTATTCGCCGCGCAATATAACAATTTCCTCTCGTCTTCCTCAAAAAGCGGGGAACAGGGCGGGCGAGGCGTCCGCCGCTCCGCACAGGTCACGCTCAGTGTCGTCACCGCGATAATTGAATGCGTCAGGATGAGGTTGCCGTCTTGTCCACGCCCTTCTCTTGTAACTTCTCAATAGCGCGCCCGCTCTTAAGCGCGTGATGAAACCGCTCTGTCTTCCGCTTCCGCATATAACACCCGACATGCTCACACGCTTCCTCATGGCTGTTCCCCGGCTCGCCGGACGCCATCGGAAACGAAATTTCTGCGGCCATTCTATCGGAGTTCTTCCCCCGGGCGACTTTTCTTCTTTCACATAAATAACCCGCGTGTCTATACAGTCGGGCGATGTCTCAACCGGATTGAGAATATGCGGCCGCCTCGCTGAATATGACGCGTGTCGAAACCGCAACGCCGCGTCTCGCTCCGGCTGTCCCGGGGGAACCGGAGCGAGACTCTCCCCCGGCGTCGTTTTTTCTGCGTCTCATCCAATACGCGTTTGTTCTCAGCCGTCATCCGGTTCCGGACTATCCTGACGAGCGACGGTTCACTCGGCGATTGGGCATCGGCAAACGACTCATGCATATCCCCCTTCCGGTCGCGGACGGCAATCGCCTTGATCCCTTCGGGAATGTCCGCCGCGCTCCGTCTCAGACTTTCCAGCCGCCTGAAACTTTCTTTCCCTTTTATCGGCTTATTTTCTTGCTCTCGTGGCTCGCCGTCTCATCCTTATGCGCATCCCGGTTGCGCCTTGACCGTCCCCACACACACCCAAAAAAACCAGCCCATCAGCGGCAACCGCCAGACAACTATGGACATCGACCCACAGGGTTTTATCGCTGACATGCCCTGTCCCCTCCGTCTTCAGACGACTGTCGCAGTTTGCCCCGGCGGCATCCCGCGCCCCCAACGTCGCGCCGTATCGTCGCTTCCCGGCGCACCCTGAGGATTTCCTCCCGGTCGAAGTTTTCATTCCCAATAGTTCCGTTGCCCAATACCACGGCAATATTGCAAAAATAATAGGTGCTAACAATAGGGTTCGTCCAATTGGTACAGCGAAAACACATACAATATACGGCGATTTGTCAGACAATATGCTTTGGCAAACAATATAATCTGTCTCTTTTTCATAGTAGTATTCATGCCATTTTGTAGCGTTTGGAGATAATGAGAATATAAAATAATTTGGGGTGCGCCAAAACTGCGCCTAACGAGGCTGTCGAATTAATCGTTTTTGTGGCATAGATATTTCCTCCGGCAGGTTTCTATAATTAAAAATGGTAACCCCCCGGCTATGCCGGGGTGACTATAAGAGTTTGACATTTCCGTGAGTATCAAGGATGCTCTCCTGTCAGTGAGCCGCGCGAAGCCCAACAGACAGGAGGCGTGGATGAAAGACTATAATAGCCTATTCCATAGCGTATGGGGTTGCGAGCGCCGCATTGTATGGACGCCGAAGCTTCGAGGGCGCGATAGCGATAGCCCGGGCGTATCTAGGGAAGAGGAAGAGGCTCCATGGGGAGGCGGCCCCGCATTTAGGGGGATATTCCACGAATTGGCCGAGCGGCGGGAAAGCGAGATAGTGAAGGGGCATGTACGCTCAGACCACATCCATATGCTGGTGGAAATACCGCCGAAGCGCGGGGCGTCGACCGTGGCGGGACACATCAAGGGGAAGGGCGCGATAGCGATAGCCCGGGCGTATC
>JAIRTS010000167.1 GCA_031254795.1 Treponema sp. | reverse complement strand
GCGCGGCCAACGCGATTGAGCCATTGAATTGCCAGTTGCGTAAAGCCGCCAAAAACCGCGCGGCCTTTTCGGCCGATGGCGCTATATTCAAGACGCTGTGTTTGGCGACGCGGAACGCGGCGGAAAAATGGACGGCGCCGATTAAGCGTTGGTGGCTGGCGCTTGACCATCTCGCCATTGAGGCAAGGAAAAGAACGGTTCCCGTTCTGATGATATTCTGCCAATTACACAAAAAATCTGACATGCCCGTTGCAAAATTGCAGGAACCTGCCGGAGGAAATACCCACGCCCCAAAACGATTAATTCGACAGCCTCGTTATACGCAGTTACGATTTTCTTTTACATGCAGTCAATTATCTTTTTTATTATATAAGTACAATCCTTTATTCTATCTTCACCATTTCTCCATGAATCAGATAATGGAAATACTATTTCATTGTTTTTTGTTTTATTTTTCTTAATCCATTCTTTAATAAATAGAAATTGTTTTTTACATTCACTGTTACTATATTTTGTCAATAATTTCATAATCCGTAAGTATATGTTTGTCTCTTTTGAAGCAAATGTTTCCGATAATGTTTCAACCGGCTTATTATAACCAAAATAATATATCCCCACAGAAAAATTCAATACGTATTCAAAAAAATACTGGTTCTATATTTTCCGCTAAATTATTTGTTAATATTGACACTCCGCAATAATTTACACCCCAAAAAAATTTCTTCTCCTTTTCCGGGCATAATATCCTATTATACATTAATTCATATTCTTGCTGATTAAATTTATTTGCCGTAAATGAGTTATTAATTATTTTCGCACATTTATTTGATATTTCATTTTCCTGTCTGTCATCTTGAGTAATTTTTTTATCCATGTTGAGACCATTAAATCAAGATATGATTTCCAATCAAAACTTTTTTCATAATGATCCGGAATATTGTCGTTCCTTGTTAAGCAATTATGCAGATATTTTATTGCTTTCTAAATTAGGACGTCATTGATTGTAAACCTTAAATATCCCAACCTCCTAACGCTTGTTCGGTTGTCATTGGCTGCTTAGGCGTTGGTTTTGATAACGTATGAAAATATCTCCACGAACCATTATCACGCTACAATTCCAAAATTCTTTTAGCCCATTTTCCGTTTTTAAAATTCATTGATTTCCTCCAACTCAATTATATTTTATTTTTTATTCCATAATTTATAAAAAAATTTAACCGCCACGTCACATAACGCCTTATGCAAAAAATTGCAAGACTTACGAAAGAACCAGCGAAAAAACCAACCCGAATGTAGTTCGCAAACGTAGTTCATGTTTTGGGAAAGACTTAAATATCAACTTTGCCGACGGGACATTTTATGGATAATGGACTGATTTGTTGACTCCATCTTGAAATGGTTGCGAAAGCATTTGTTGATTGAGGCTGTTCTAAAATTTGTATGAATTCAATAAAAAGGCTTTTTTGATTTCAATGCCTTTCAAATTGGAACTTGATTTTATTCGCAATGAGGTCTAATGCCGCGCCCTCAAGCGCGGGATGTCAGACCCCACTGCAAATAAATATGGGGGACCGTTCCAAAATTTTCGGAACGGCCGCTTTTTTCAAATATTTTTCAAAATTGCGCGCGCCGTTTGCCGGACGGCGCGCGCCCTCTAATCTATTTTCCATTCAATTCACTTACATGGTATACAGAGGTCTTGGCGTATAAGACGTATGCAACAATTCATGCGCCTTGTGTCCGTTGGGTTCGCCGAGGAATTCCTCGTACACGAGCTTGATGAACGGGTTGTGATGCGAACACCGGTGCGCCGATTGTTTGTCATCCGCGTAGAGGCCTACAGCGCGTTTTTCGCGGACTTCGTCGGTGGCGCCATAAGGTTGGCCGCCGCCCGCGACGCAACCGCCCCGACACGCCATCACTTCGACAAATTGATAGGGCGGCTCCTTGCCTTCTTCGCGCGCTTGGCGTATCTTGTCAAGCACTGCGGCGATATTGCCTATCTGATGAGCCACCGCTATCTTGATCTTTTTGCCGCCGCCGAAGTCGACCTCCGCTTCCTTTACGCCTTCAAGACCGCGAACCGGGGTAAAATTGACGTCAGACAACTCTTTCTTGGTGACAAGGTTGTACGCAGTGCGTACGGCCGCTTCCATAACGCCGCCAGTAACGCCAAAAATAGTTCCCGCGCCCGTATAGGGTCCAAGCGGATTATCGGCTTCTTCTTCCGGCATGCTCAGAATGTCAATGCCGGCTTGCTTTATCATGCGGGCAAGCTCGCGGGTGGTGATGGAAATGTCCACATCCTGCCCGTGTCCCGCGCTTTTCATGTCGTCATTGCGCTTGATTTCCCATTTCTTCGCGGTACACGGCATGACGGAAACGGAATACACCGCGTCCGGATCAACGCCGGCTTTCTGCGCCCAGTACGCCTTTATCATTGCGCCCATCATCTGCTGGGGAGATTTGGCAGTGGAGAAATTCGGTATCATGTCCGAGTAGTATTTTTCCATATAGTCAACCCACGCGGGGCAACAACTTGTGATAAGCGGAATGTCGCCGCCTTCGGTGAGGCGTTTCACCAGTTCGGACCCCTCTTCCATGATGGTGAGGTCAGCGGAGAAGTTCGTGTCAAACACGGTCTTGAAGCCGAGCCTGCGAAGCGCCGCGTAAATCTTGTTGGTGATGATCACGCCGGGTTCGAGTCCGAATTCTTCCGCTAAAGCCACGCGCACCGCCGGAGCGATCTGTACAACCGAATGCAGAGCCGGATTATGAATGGCTTCCCACACCTTTACCGTGTCGTCCCGCTCATAGAGGGCGCCGACCGGGCAGTGAGCCGCGCATTGCCCGCACTTGATGCAGGGGCTTTCGCCCAGCGGGGCGTCTCCAGCCGGGGCTATCTTGCCCTTGATGCCGCGCCCCAGGAATTCAATGGCCCACACGTTCTGCACATCCTGGCACACTTTCACGCACCGTCCACACCGGATGCATTTTTCCGGGTTCAGCACGATTGCGGGGTTCGAGTCGTCAATAGGCAGGGCGTTCAACACCTTGCGGTATGGGGACTCGCGCAGCCCAAAGTCCGCCGCTAAACTCTGCAATTCACAGCTTCCGTTGCGGGGACACTGGAGGCAATCATTCGGATGATTGGACAGGATGAGTTCAAGAATCGTCCGCCGCACGGAGATAAGCTCCGCGTCATGGGTGACAACGTCCATTTTTTCCGCGCACGGAGTGGTGCAGGCGCGCGCCATGCGAGGCGAGCCTGGTCCGGCGGTGCGCACGATGCAAAGGCCGCAACTTGCCCACGCGGGCAGATCAGGATTATAACAAAGCGTCGGTATTTTGATATTGACTTTCTTCGCAGCCTGCAAAATGGTTGTTCCTTCTTCAACCTGAACGTTGATTCCGTTTATTTTTATGTTTATCATGGTACAACTCCTTACTTCTTCACAATCGCGCCGAACTTGCAGTTCTTTAAACATTCGCCGCATTTGAGACACTTCGTCTGATCGATGACGTGTGGTTGCTTGAGCGATCCGCTGATGCAATTCGCCGGACACTTTTTGGCGCACAGCGTGCAACCCTTGCACTTGTCCGCAATAATCTCGTAGCGAAGCAGCGCCTTGCACTTGCCGGCCCTGCACGTATGCGCATGAATATGCTCAACATACTCTTCGCGGAAATTTTTGATGGTGGAAAGGGTCGGGTTCGCCGCAGTGCCGCCGAGCATGCAGAGGCTCGACTTGGTCATGGCCTTGCCGATAGTTTCCAGTTTGTCGATGTCCTCTTCCTGCCCGTTTCCGCTCGCAATCTTGTTAAGCAGGTTGAGAATCTGGGTGGTGCCAATGCGGCAGGGCGAGCATTTGCCGCAAGATTCGTCAACGCAGAACTCCATGTAGAAGCGGGCTACGTCAACCATGCAATCATCCTCGTCCATGACGATCATGCCGCCGGAACCCATCATGGAGCCGTTCGCGGTGAGCGTGTCGAAGTCAATCGGCAGATCGAGCGATTTTTCCGTGAGAATGCCGCCTGAGGGGCCGCCGGTCTGTACGCCTTTGAATTTCTTGCCGCCTTTTATGCCGCCGCCGATTTCAAAGATGATTTCGCGCAAGGTCGTTCCCATAGGCACTTCGACAAGACCGGAGTTCTTCACCTTGCCGGTAAGCGCGAAAACTTTGGTGCCTTTGGACTTCTCGGTGCCAATGCTCGCAAACCACGCCCCGCCCTTGGTGAGGATGACCGGAATGTTCGCCCATGTTTCCACATTGTTGATGACCGTGGGCTTGTGCCACAGTCCGTCGTACGCCGGAAACGGAGGCTTTGGGATGGGCATGCCGCGCTGTCCTTCCAGCGACTTGATAAGCGCCGTCTCCTCGCCGCAGACAAACGCGCCCGCGCCAAGCCTGATCTCAATGTCAAAATCAAAATCCGAGCCGAGTATGCTCTTGCCCAGCAACCCGTAGTCCTTCGCCTGCTGAATGGCGATTTCAAGGCGGTGAACCGCGAGCGGATATTCGGCGCGGATGTAAATGTACCCTTGTTTTGCGCCGATGGTGTGACCGCAGATAGTCATGGCTTCAAGCACGGAATGGGGATCGCCTTCAATGGTAGACCGATCCATGTACGCTCCCGGATCGCCTTCGTCCGCGTTGCACACCACGAATTTTTGATCGCTCTGGACGCCCTTGGTGGAATTCCATTTGATCCATGTGGGAAAACCCGCGCCGCCGCGTCCACGCAAACCAGCGGTCTTGAGTTCTTCAATGACCTGATCCGGCGTCATGCTGAACAGGGCTTTCTCAAGCGCGGCGTAGCCATCGCGGGCTATGTACTCGTCAATGCTTTCGGGGTTAATAACGCCGCAGTTGCGCAACACCACCCGGATCTGCTTCTGGTAGAACCCGATGTCTTCAACCACATCGCGTTTTTTTTGCCCGGCTTCCTTGTAAAGAAGACGAGGCACTTCGCGCCCTTTAACAATCTGCTCCGCGATTATCTCATGGGCGTCTTCAGGCTTTACAAGCACGTAAAAGGACTCTTCCGGCAACACTTTTACAATGGGCCCCTGTTCGCAGAATCCGAAACAACCGGTTTTTACAATCTGCACCTGAGATTTGACCCCGAGTTTTTCCGCTTCGGCAATGAGATTGCGGTAAATTTCATCGCCTTTTCCGGATTCGCAACCCGTTCCGCCGCAACAAAGAATATAGTGGTTATACGCCATGCTACGCTCCTATAATATCCGCCGCAGGGCGGTCCAATATGTGATTATTCAGCAACTCCTTGCCGATAAGGTGCGTTTTGACGATTTCTTTTGCGACCGCGCCGTCAACATTTCCGTAAATGACCGCAGGCATATCCGGTGCGATGACTTCAACAGTTGGCTCGGAATGGCACAATCCCATACAACCGGTCTGCCGCACCAGCACTTGATCGACCAACTTATGCTCGTCAAGAGCCGCAAGGAACGCATCCAAAGTGATCTTCGCGCCTGCGGCTATTCCGCAGGTTCCCATGCCTACGATGACCTGAATCGTTTTGCCTTCGACATCGCGGCGTTTAAGGTCTAACTTCTTGGAATCCCGCAACGCGCGGAGCTCTTCCAAACTCATTTTAGCCATATTGTCTCCTTTCAATAGGTTATAAAATAATCCGGCCTGAAACGCATCGCGTTAATACGCGCCGCGTATTAACACAGAGCGCTTTTAGCCATCTTCCAGTGAATTCAAATAATTTCCCAACAAAATAAGACTTGCCGTATCTTCCAAATCTCCAAGCGCGTCCAGCATATCCGTTTTAAGAACCGTGTAATCAAGCTCGGGAAGGTTTTCCGCGCCCTTGCGAACACGATGAAGCGCTATTTCTTCTGGACCTCGGAACATAAGTATGGCGCGAAACATGCCGGCGACATCCTCAAACGGAGGCGTATCGACATTGCGGAGATCGAACCACGCGGTTGTTGTCGTGCCTTCGCCCTCTTTTGACTGAATATCCCAACCGCCGCCGGATTGTTCCGCAGTCTGAATAAGAAACGGAACGCCCAGCCCGACTTTACGCTGAGGATGTTTTACCCCGTCTGTAACAAAGGGGTCTACAATCCGTTTCAGCGTCTCTTCGTCCATACCCTTGCCGTTGTCTCTCACCCAAAACCGCAGCTCCGCTTTTTCACTCGTCCACGTCTCGACAATGGAAAGCTCCACTGTATCCGCCCCGGATTCGGCGCCATTTTGAGCGATATCAGTTATAAGGTCCCCTAATGTAAAATGCACTTTTGTTACCATATCCTATAAACACGTATATTATGGAAATTTGGCGTACAAGTCTCCAGCGCTCGCGGCGCGTGTCTTATGCATTCCGGTATTTGTCAAAAATAGCGGGCAGTTGATCCTTTGTCAATTTTCCGTATGTATCGGCGCCCACGGTTATAACCGGCGACAAACCGCAACAACCCACGCAACGGACTTCGTCAATTGAGAAAAGACCGTCCGGCGTAACTTCTCCGGGCTTGATATTCAAGATTTTTCGCGCCTCTTCAATTAAGTCGCCGCCGCCTTTGAGGTAACAGGCGGTGCCAAGACATACGGACACCCTGTGTTTGCCCGGCTTCGTTGTCTTGAAGAAGTGGTAGAAGGTAATGACGCCGTATATCCTCGCCAGCGGGATGCCGGTCATACGCGAAAGCCTCTCCGCCGCCGCGGCGGGGATGTACCCGAAAGTTTCCTGCGTTTTATGCAGGATCATGATAAGACTGCCGGGTTTTATCTTCCATTCATCAATGAATGAGATAAGTTCCTGCGGAAATTCCATGGTTTCATAGGAACAGTCTTTTGTTGACATGGATGCCTCCAAATTGAAAGTATTCTAAGATAGTTGACGCCGCTCCAAACCGCGCCGAGGGGCGCCAGTTTTAGAACAAGCTCAATTTATTTTATACTTAAAGCGCGTTTTAAGCAAGTGTAATTAAGCGCGAGAAACACACTTTTTGAAATTATACCGCTCGTAGCGAAGCCTACGGCGCCAAACACTTTCGGGGCGCCAGACACCCGCGCGTTACCTGACGGGGGACCGCGGCGACAGGCGAAGCCTGTGTCTGTCACCACGCGGGGTGTCTGGGTGCCGGGCGCCGGGGGCGAAGGCTGACACCGGCGTGGAAGCGCGGGTGTCGGGTGTCTGGCACTACGCGAGGTGTGGTACGAAAGGGGGTGCCGCTGTCCCCGTCAGACAGTGTGCGGACACTTTCTCGGTGTCAGACACCGACGGTATCTGGTTCGTCTAGTAAATCAGATTGTCGATGCAGACGGTGGTATAGGCTTCCGAACATCCACTCTGCGGCTCGCTCCACAAGCCCGGCCTTCACCGGATTATCCGCTATGTATTCCCGTACTCGCAAAAAGTCCGTTATCCCGTTGATTATCCGCGAATAGAAGCGTTCCCCCCACACATGACCCTTGCGTCCGTGCGCTTTGTTCCACGCCTTGGCGAAATTGCACTTCATCCACTGCATTATCTCAGATAAATTGCCGCTTTTCCCCGGTCTTATCAGAAAATGAATATGATTTCCCATGACGCAGAAGTCCCATAACTGGAAATGGAACCTCCGTTTCGCTTTCTTAACAAAGGAGAGGAATAACATCTTGAATTGTGGCTCAAGAAGGCTCATGTCGTCATGGTCTATTTTCGACGTGACATGGTACGTCGCTCCATTGAGGAGCGCCCGGCGCTTTCTCATACCAGTAATACGGAGTTGTCACGGGAATTGCTTCAGTGCCAGTCCGCGCGGTGTCAGACACTTTCCGGTGTCAGTCTC
>JAIRTS010000135.1 GCA_031254795.1 Treponema sp. | reverse complement strand
GCGCCTCAACTACGTTGCCGACGTCTCCCACTCCACACTCCCCCCACAGTTTCCAGCTTTGTTCGCGCTTCCTATGGAAGCGACGCTACGCAAAGCTCTTATTCGGGCAGTCAAACCGTAGTCGAATCGCAGGTTTGCAAGCAAGATGGAGCGTTATGCGAAATCGCGCCTGAAATTTGGCGAGGTAGGATATCCGCGCGTTTCAATCTGTTGAATGAGCCTTATTTGTCATCATCAAACGCAATGACATGGAAACAGGACGCGAGGCTGCCATTGGAATTTAAAAATTCTGTCATTTTATCAGGACTGCCCGCAAGTATAAAAAGCAAATCGTCCTGATTGTCTTTCGTAAGCGTCAACAGCGTTTCAATGGACTCACGCGCCGCCTCAACCTTATTCTCGGAAAGTGAAGGCGCTTCATCAATGAACAAGACGCCGCCTTTTGCCTTTGACACGGATTCCCGTATTTTTGCCGAAATAAGAGCGCTGTATCCAGACACCAGATCGGAACGGCTCATCTCAATAAAGTGGCCTTTAGACAGGACGCCTAATTCAAAATATATGCCGCCCAATATTCTCGCGACTGTCGATTTTCCTGTTCCCGGGTTTCCTGAAAAAACAAGGCGCAGGAATTTACCGGACTTCATCCCGCTTCCCGCTCTTTCTTCGCCTGCGATGAAAGAGTCAACTATATATTCAAGCTCTTTCTTGAAGGAAGACAATCCGGGCAAAGAATTCAATTCAGACAACAATAGCTCTTTATTTTGTTCCATAACTTTCCATGCGCCTATTGTGGCGCTATCGCGCTCGTTTGTCAACTACAGACGCCGGATCGCCCGGAAACGGCGGCGCTGAACAAACTGGCAACGCCGCCTATGTCATGACGCTAGAACCTGTTCCAAAACGCGAACCACGTTTGCGAACGTGATTGGCGTTAGTTTTGAAACAGCCTCGCTATTTAAACATTTTTTTTAATATCTTTGAGGTAGTACTGATCGCTTGAGAAATACTCCTTGGTAAGTTTCGCCACAAGGGGGCTTAACACCAAGATCGTGATCAGGTTGGGCAGAATGATCAGCGCGTTGCTCAGATCAAGCACGGCAAGAATCGCCTCCACCCCAAAGAAGGAACCGAGCATGACGCTCATCGTATAGATGACTCGGGTATACTTTGAGATCGTTGTGTTAAAGAAAAATTCCACCAGTTTTTCGCCATACCAGATGACGGCGATAATGCTTGACAGGACAAAGAGGAAAAGGCTAATGGTAACAATATAACTGCCCACATTGCCCAGCACCTTTTGGAACGCGGCCGCAGGCATGGTAAACGCCATCTCCGCGCTGACCTCTTTCCATACGCCGCTTGACAAGACCACCAGGCCTGAGAGGGTGCAGGCGAGACCATCAATCAAGACTTCAAAAACACCCCACAGCCCCTGCCGCACCGGATGATCGGTGACGGCGGCGGCGTGGGCAATAGGAGCGGAACCCATCCCCGCCTCACAGGAATATGTCGCGCGGGCAAGCCCCATGCGGATAGCCATTGACGCGCCCGCGCCCATAAACCCTCCGCAGGCCGCGGTTCCGGTGAAAGCCGACTTGCATACTACGATCAGACAAGGGATGATATTCTCCGCAAAAAAAACCAACACGATGAGCGATCCGATAAAATACAAGACGCACATAATCGGCACCATCTTGCCCGTGGTGTTAGCCACACGGGTCAGTCCGCCCAACACCACGGCGCCGACTAACACCATCAATATTACGCCGGAAAGGTACTTGTTGATGCCTATGGCTTCGGCGTTCTGGATGAGAGAGCTTGCTTGAGTGGCTATGGAGGGCAGGTAGTAGACCATTGCGACGCACGCTGCGGCCCTGGACATGGCCACGCCCACTGATCGTATGGGAAAGCCCTTGCTCATGTAGTATGCGGGGCCGCCCACATAGTGTCCGTCGGCGTTCTTTTGCCGGTAGTAAACGCCCAGCACAACTTCGGTGAATTTCGTGGCGCCGCCAAGCAGAAACACCACCCACATCCAAAAGAGCGCTCCGGGTCCTCCGAACGCAACGCCCGCAGACACTCCGACGATATTTGAAGCGCCGATAGTGGAAGCCATAGCCGTAGCGGCCGCCTGAAAGGGGCTTACCGTGCCTTCTCCCGCGCCTTTGTCAAAAATCTTGCCGAAAGTCTGTTTGATGATGTAGGGCAGATGCCGGATCTGAAAAAATTTAAGCCTGACGCTAAGGTAGATTCCCCCGCCCACCAGTCCAACCAAAAAGAGGACATTCCAGAAAAAGCCTGAAATAGCCCCCACCACCGCAAAAAAACTCTCCATAATAGCACACTCCTTAGAGGGATTTGCCCATAGCGCCATACCTTCGTTGCCGCGGCGCCACCGGCAAGATCAATATTGCAAGGGCGCAAGCCCCGTAAGCCCTTGTTCACTCGTCAAGCAAAGCCCGAAACAAATCCACCACCGCAGGTATTATCGCGTCGTTGAAATCAAATTGAGCCGTGTGAATGGGCGCTCTATTCACTCCAAGCCCCACTCCGCACATGGCGCCCTTTGTCCGCTTGGTAAACCACGCGAAGTCTTCAGCCCCTCTGATCGGTTTTTCCACCTCAAGTATGGCAAGCCCCAGCTTTTTCGCGGCGCGGCGCATCTTGTCCGCGCTTGCCTTATGGTTGAAGGCCGCCGGAACATTGTCCCGAAAGGAAAAAGTGTATTTCAATCCGTATTTTTCGGCTTCTTCTCTGGCCTTGTCCTCAATCCTTCGCCGCAACTCGTCAAGATCCTCGTCAAATTGGCTGCGAATGGTCAGCATCAGGCGGCCGTCGCTGGCGGACATGCCAAACGCTTCCTTCCCCGCGTTTATTCCGATGACCGTACACAGCACAAGCCCCTTGTACAGGGACGAGCCGGTCAATTCAGGGATGCTCTGGACGATTTCCGCGATGGCAAAACACGGGTTGCGCCCGTCCTCCGGCTGGCTCGCGTGCGCGGGAACGCCCTCAAAACTGATGATCATGCCGACTGAGCCGCAGCAAACCACTCCGTCTATCATAATGACAACATTCTCAGGGACGCCCGGCACATTGTGGTAGGCGAATATTTCAGAAATACCCGCTTCGTCCATCAGAGGAGCGCACTCCAAAGCCCCTTCAACCGTTTCTTCTGCGTGTTGAAACACAAAATAGACGTTTTTATCCGCTCCGTACTTGTCGATTTCCAAAGCGAGCCCGATCAAACAGGCGCTATGTCCGTCATGTCCGCATTTGTGGGCGACCCCGGGAACCCGGGAGCCATAAGGCAGATCAATCGTTTCGTCCATTGGAAGCGCGTCAAAATCCGCGCGAAACGCCACATTGGGTTTGCCTTCGCCCGCGCGGTACAGGGCGTAAAACCAGCGCCCTTTGTCCACGATCTCAAGGGACGTGCGCTCCCGCAAGAATTCCATCAAATGCCGCTTGGTCCACACCTCTTGGCCAGACAACTCCGGGCGCTGGTGCAACTCATGGCGCAATGTCACCGCCAAATTCAAATGTTCTTTATCCATATTGTCTCTCTTTTGAATGATATGAAAGCATATTGTATATGTATCTCATGTAAATTACAAGATCGCGCGGCGGGCTGGAGCGCATAGCGGGCGCATTTTCGTCCATTTTTTCTGATAAAAACCGGTTTTCTCGGAATCGCCGCGCATCCGCAAAGATTTCAAGGTGAAATCTTCAATACCTCGCCGCTCTGCGGCAGGGATTTTTTAATCTCCCGCGCTTTAAGAATCCGTCTTTGTTACGGGGGGAAGAGCCGTGACATTCGTCTTTTATAGAACTTTGCCAATTTTTAAGCAAGAACTCTCTGATGTCTTGAGACAAAGGAGCCGGTTTCAAAACGCGGGCTACATTTGCGAACTACGTTCGGTTGTCCAATGTTTAGACAGGAACAAATGAGCCTCCCAGCCCTTTAGGGGCGGGTATCAGATTTTTCTACGAAAAATCTGTCGTTGGATAGGAAATTATCAATATCGTGCGGTTTCATACCCCGCAATTTAAATGAAACTCCCCGCCGCAAGCGGCGCAAACGAGTTTACGGCGCAAGCAAGTTTGCGGCGAGGTATCTTGCAAGCGTTGCGTTGCGGGCGGAGTTCGTTCTGTCCGGAAATTATGTAACTGTGAGGTCTACTGCCATTTTTTTGTAGGCGCCGCCAATTTTAACCGCCCCAAGGGGCGGGGTATTAAACCCCACCGCGAATAAAGCGATTTTACCTGTTTTTTACATATATGCCAAATACATTACACAATGGGTGTTTATCATCAAGGCCAATTCCAAGTCCAGCCCGCCGTTGGGCGCGTCTGTTGGGCGCCTTTGCGAGGGCGTTTTGGAATGCCATCTAAATGGAGGTTTGGTATGAAAAAGACAGGGAGCATGAAGAAAACGCTGGCGGTCATTTTTGCGCTGGCAGCGACCGGCGTGGCGTTCGCCGGCGGAGACGCCGAATTTAACCCGCAAAAGAACATCAGCGTGGTGTCCCGCGAAGACGGCTCTGGAACACGCGGGGCGTTTATCGAATTGTTTGGCATTGAAGTGAAAGGCGCGGATGGCAGCCGCAGGGATACAACCACAAAAGAAGCGGTCATCGCCAAACAAACCGATGTGATGATGATGAACATTGCCGGGGACGCATACGCCATCGGGTACATTTCACTTGGATCATTGAACGAGACGGTCAAGGCTGTCGCTGTAAACGGCGTCGCCGCGACCGCCGCGAATGTGAAAGATGGATCGTATGCGATTTCAAGGCCGTTTTACATCGCCACGAAAGGGAAAGACTCGGAATCCGCTTTGACAAAAGATTTCATCGGCTTTATCCTTTCCGCGGAAGGGCAGGCTGTCATCGCAAAGAGTTATATTCCGGTAAGCGCGACCGCCGCTCCGTATACGGGAAGCAAGCCATCAGGCAAAATTGTCGTGGCGGGATCGTCTTCGGTGACGCCGATCATGGAGAAATTGAAGGAATCCTACATCGCGCTGAATCCCTCCGCCGTCATTGAAATACAAATGAGCGATTCGTCCGCAGGCATGACCGCGGCCCTGGATGGCGCCTGTGACATCGGCATGTCGAGCCGCGACTTGAAAGCCAGCGAACTGACGCACCTTACGCCGGTGAAGATCGCCATTGACGGCATTGCGGTTATTGTGAACAAGAAAAACCCGGTCTCGAACTTAACGAAAGATGAAATAAAGGCGGTCTTTGCCGGAGAGACAACACAGTGGAGTCAAGCGATCAAATGAACATGAGGCAAGAGAAACAGCGCGGCGGCGTAGCGAGGCCGGCGTCCGCTACGACGGACGCCGCAATGTCCGCGTATCAAATGAAAAAACTGGCGCGAGAAAAACTGATGAGCGTGGTGTTTTTCCTTTCGGCCGCGACGTCCATACTCGCGCTCGCGTTGATCTGTTTCTTCCTGCTGGCGAACGGGCTTCCCGCAATCGGGAAGATCGGCGTTGCGGCGTTTCTGCTTGGCGAAGAATGGCTGCCGTCAGATATCCCGCCGTCTTTCGGCGTATTGCCGATGATCGCCGGCAGCTTGTACGTCACCGCAGGCGCCATTGCCATCGGCGTTCCCATTGGCATTCTGACCGCCGTGTTTCTGGCGCGGGTCTGCCCTCAAAAGCTCTACCACGCCGTAAAACCCGGCGTGGATTTGCTGGCGGGCGTCCCTTCGGTGGTGTATGGTTTTTTCGGCATGACCGCGATTGTCCCGCTTACGGGAAACAGCATTTTGTCCGCGTGCATCCTGCTCGGCATTATGATCCTGCCGACCGTTATCGTTATATCCGAAAGCGCGATACGCGCCGCTCCGCCGCAGTACTACGAGGGGGCGTTGGCGCTGGGAGCCGGACATTACCGCGCGGTCTTCGCCGTTGAGTTGCCCGCCGCGAAATCCGGCGTGCTTGCCGCCGCGGTGTTGAGCGTTGGACGCGCCGTCGGCGAGACCATGGCGGTCATCATGGTGGCGGGCAACCAGGCGCGTATGCCCGTCTCCCTGCTGAAGGGGGCGCGTACGTTGACGGCGAACATCGTGATTGAGATGGGCTACGCGGCTGAATTGCACCGCGAGGCGCTGATCGCCACGGGCGTGGCCCTCTTTGTATTCATTCTGATAATAAATATGAGCCTCTCCGCCTTGACAAAACGATCTTTTTAATGCGTTTAGACGCGAAGGTTTTTTATCTGTTTTAGACGCGAAGGCGACAAAGCGGATACATCCGGATCACCGGATACAGGCCGCAAAGGTTTTTTATCTGTTTTTAGACGCGAAGGCGACAAAACGGATCCGTCCGGATCACCGGATACAGGCCGCGAAGGTTTTTTATCTGTTTTAGACGCGAAGGCGACAAAGCGAATACATCAGGATCATCGAATATAGAGCGCAAAGGAAAAAGAATGGAAAAGGTGAAAAAAATAGATTCATCCAGGCAACCGGACGCAAGCCGCAAGGCAAAAGAATCGCCATCCTCAAGGACGCCGGACGCAAGCCGCAAGGCAAAAAAATTTGAATTGCTGATGGGGGGCGCGGCATGGGCGGCGGCCGGCGCGACCGCCGCCGCGCTTTTGTACCTTATCGGATTTATACTGGCGAAGGGCATTCCTCACATCACGCCGAAACTGTTTTCCCTCACCTACACGAGCGAAAACGTATCCTTGACGCCGGCGCTTGTTTCCACGGTCGTCATAACCCTGCTGTCGCTGGCAATCGCGGCGCCGCTGGGCATTTTCGCGGCGATCTGGCTTGCGGAGTACGCGCCGCGAGGGAGCAAGACGGTCGCCATCATCCGCATAGCCACGGAAACGCTGGCCGGAATCCCGTCCATTGTGTATGGACTCTTCGGGCTGTTGTTTTTCGTCACCTTTCTCGGCTGGGGCTTCTCGGTCGTCGCGGGCGCGTTCACCCTGTCGGTTATGATACTGCCGCTCATTTTGCGCTCCACCGAAGAGGCGCTTCGGTCTGTTCCGGACACATGGCGCGAGGGAGCGTTCGGACTTGGCGCGGGACGGCTCAGGATGGTTTTTCGGGTGGCGTTGCCAACGGCCGCGCCGGGCATATCCGCGGGCGTCATTCTTGCGATAGGACGCATCGCGGGAGAAACCGCCGCGTTGATCTACACGGCGGGAACCGTGGCGCAGATTCCGGCGAATCCCATGCAATCCGCCCGAACGCTATCTGTTCACATGTACGCCCTGTCCAGCGAAGGACTCCACACTGGCGAAGGGTACGCGACGGCTGTGGCGCTGCTGCTTGCCGTCATTCTGATAAACGCGGCCTCCGCCGCCATATCAAGGCGCGTGGGAATACAAAACGGAGCGAGAGAATGAATTGTTTTGAAATCAGCGATTTAAACGTATACTACGGCGCGTTTCACGCGCTCAAAGAAATCAATATGGAAATTGAAGCCAATACAATAACGGCGTTTATCGGCCCATCGGGGTGCGGGAAAAGCACGCTTATCAAAACGCTCAACCGCATGAACGATCTTGTGGACGGCTTCGTCGCTTCCGGGCGGGCGCGGCTTTTTGGCGAAGACATTTACACGTATCCTGACGTCAGTTTGCTGCGCAAACGGGTCGGCATGGTGTTTCAAAAACCCAATCCTTTTCCCATGAGCGTATACGACAACATAGCGTTTGGGCCGCGAACGCACGGCGTGAAATCACGGCGCGATCTGGACGACATAGTTGAACAATCGCTGCGCGACGCGGCTATTTGGGATGAAGTGAAGGACAGGCTGAAAAAATCGGCGCTGGGGCTGTCGGGCGGCCAGCAGCAGCGCCTTTGCATAGCGAGGGCTTTGGCGGTTTCTCCTGAGGCGCTTTTGCTGGACGAGCCGACCAGCGCGCTTGATCCGATTTCCACCGGAAAAATCGAGGAACTGCTGCTGACACTACGCGAGAAGTACAGTATCGTTATTGTAACGCACAACATGCAGCAAGCCGCGCGGATCAGCGGCAACACGGCGTTTTTTCTGCTCGGCGAGGTCATAGAATACGGCGAGACCGAGCGGTTGTTTGCGATGCCTTCAGACAAGCGCGCCGAGGACTATATTACGGGGAGGTTTGGATAATGCGCGGACGATTTGACGAGCAGCTTGCGGAACTGAACAATATGTTGATTGAAATGGGCGCGTTGATTGAACACGCCATTTCCAAAGCTACGAAAGCCCTGGTGTCGCAGGACGCGGGCGAGGCGCGGGCGGTCATAGAAAATGATGTAGTCATCAATGAAGCGGAGCGGGAAATTGAGAGCAGATGCCTCAAATTGATCCTTATGCAACAGCCTGTGGCGCGGGATTTGGGGCAGGTTTCCACTGCGCTGAAAATGATCACGGACATGGAACGCATAGGCGATCACGCCGCGGATATTTCCGATATGTGCGTGGACCTTTCCAAACAGGACTACATCACCAGGCTGGAGCGTATCCCGCAGATGGCGGAAGCCGCAAGCAAAATGGTGACGGAAAGCATCGACGCGTTTGTAAAAAAAGATGTGGAGCTGGCGCGGTCGGTCATCGCCCGCGACGATATGGTGGACGCTCTTTTCTCAACCGTGAGGAAAGACCTGATCGCCCTGGTGCATGAGAACGCGAATAACGGCGAGCAAGCCTTTGATCTCCTGCAAGTGGCGAAATACTACGAGCGCATCGGCGATCACGCGGTCAACATCGCCGAATGGGTGATTTTCTCCATAACAGGCGCTCACAAAGACAAACAGGTTTTTTGAAGTGGCGGGAAGCTGTGTGATGAAGCTGACGCGGCGCGTCCTAATGTCACGCCATGACGCAGCCCAGCGTCACGCCGTGACGCGACCTAACGCTACGCCGTGACGCGACCTAACGCTACGCCGTGACGCAACCCAGCGTCACGCCGTGACGCGGCGCGTTTTGGAAAAGTTTCAGGGAGGACAAAGAGAAATGCGCAAGATATTTGTGGTGGAGGATGACGACAATATTCGAGAACTGTTGATATACGCCCTCGCTCAATCCGGCTTCGACGTTTCCGGTTACGCGGACGGCGGGCTCTTTTACGCCGCGCTCAACGCGGTGTCTGACACCAAGCCGCCCGATCTGGTGCTGCTGGATGTCATGCTTCCCGGCGAAGACGGGATTTCGCTCCTCAAAAAAGTGAGGGCGTTCGGCAAAACGGAAAAAATCCCGATCATCATGCTCACCGCAAAGGGCGCGGAGCATGATCGGGTCAAAGGGCTTGATTTAGGCGCGGACGACTATATCACAAAGCCCTTCTCCGTGGTGGAGGTTGTCGCTCGAATCCGCGCGGTTCTTCGCAGGAGCAATCCGCGAACGGACGCGCCGGCCGATCTCGTTGTCGGCGGCGCGGGCGGCGGCGTCAGCGTCGTTCTTTCCCCGAACAAACGCGCTGTCCATGTCAATGGAACGGAAATAACCCTGACGTACAAGGAATTTGAACTGTTGCGGCACCTTATGCGTAAAAAAAATGTCGTTCTAACCCGTGAAACCATCCTGAGCCGCGTCTGGGGAAGCGATTACTTTGGGGATAGCAGAACCATTGACATGCATATCAAGTCGCTTCGGCAAAAATTGGGGGAAGCGGGCGGCGTTATTAAAACCGTACGCAACGTAGGGTACAAAATAGAGGATGAGGTATGAAAAAACGCATTTATTTGAGTATGGCGCTGCTTGCCAGCGCGAGCCTTGCGCTCGCGTCCTGCGTGTTGTGCCTCATTTTTTACCATCAATTTTCAGTTTATTTGCAATCGGATGTGAAGCGGCGGGTTTTGTCGCTCAGGGACGCGCTCGTCGGTTTAAACGCGCCCGGCGCGGCTGGCGTGGCTGGCGCGGCTCGGTTTGACGCGCGTGATCTCGCGTCAAACAAGGCGCTTTCCGCGCTTGCGGAAAACGCGCGCGTTTCGATTGTCGGTCCGGACGGGAGCGTGCTGTACGACAGTTATGTTGACGCGCAAACGCTTGAAAACCACATGGAACGGGAAGAAATCCGCGCGGCGCGGAACGCCGGTTTTGGAGAAAGCCGCCGGTTTTCCGACACCCTGCGGCAGGAGACGTACTATTACGCGGTGGAACTGCCGAGCGGTTTGATCTTGCGCGCCGCGAAGACCACCGGCAGTTTCTTCGCGCTGTTTGGACGGGCGTTGCCCGCTGTTTTCGGCGTGTTGATCTGCATGATCGTCATCTGTTACATTGTCGCCGGCAGCCTCACCAACCGCATTGTCAAGCCGCTTAACGCCGCTCGCCTTGACGGTGAAATCATCGCGCCTTATGACGAGCTTATCCCCTTTGTCCGCGCCATTGAAAAACAACGCGCGCAAATAGCCGAGCAACTCGCGTCTTTGCGGGAACGGTCGGAGGCCATAAACACCATCATGGAAAATATGAGCGAGGGGGCGGCGCTGCTTGACCGCCGTGGAATCATCCTGTCCGCGAACAAGAGCGTCTTGCGGATTTTTGAGGCGGACGCGCCGATGGAAGGGAAAAACATCCTCGAGCTTCTCCGCGACATTGCGCTTCTGGAATACACGCGCAACGCGCTGGCGGGAAACCGCGGCGAAACGGATATGGAAAGGGCGGGACGGGATTACCGGGTGTATTTCAGCCCGGTTACGGACAACGGAGCGGTTCTGCTGTTCCTCGATGTCACTGAAAAATTGAAGGCGGAAAAGCTGCGCCGCGAATTTTCGGCTAATGTTTCCCACGAACTGAAAACGCCGCTCACCAGCATATCCGGTTACGCGGAGTTGCTGGACAGCGGCATGGTTCAGGAGCGCGACAAAGCCGCGTTTATCCGCAAGATAAAAGAGGAGTCGTGGCGTTTGATCGCGTTGGTCGAAGACATTATGCTGCTGTCGCGTCTGGACGAGGGGGAAAACCGCGAATTGTTCGCCGCCGTGAACCTTGGCGCCGTGGCGCGGGAGAGCGCGGAGGCGCTTGCGCAAAAAGCATTGGAATTAGGCGTGTCCGTAACCGTGAGAACCGTCGGCGATGGCGCCGCAGGCGGCGCGGACGCCATTGTCAACGCGAACCCGTCCATGATGGCGGAACTATTTTTCAACCTGATAGACAACGCGATAAAATACAACAAGCCTGGCGGATCGGTGACGGTCGAAGTCGCGGAGACCAACGGTCTTGTCGCCGCGTCCGTATCGGACACAGGCATTGGAATTCCCAAAGAAGCGCAAAGCAGGGTGTTTGAGCGGTTTTACCGCGTGGACAAATCGCGATCCAAAAAGACGGGCGGAACCGGGCTGGGACTTGCGATTGTCAAGCATATAACCGCCGCGCACAACGCGGAAATCGCTCTGGACAGCCGCGAGGGCGAAGGGACAAGAGTGACGGTATATTTTAAGCGGACGCCCCACGCCGGCGAAGCCCCTGCGTCCGCCACCGGAAACGATTTCTAATGAACCTCCCCGCCCTGAATAGCCGCGCCTTTTAATCTAAACTTGACCCACAAAATTCTCCCATTTGTGCTACACTCTCCCAAACAGCTGGAAACTTTGGGAGGGGAATATGGCGCGGGGGACACGTTTCGATATGGAAAAAGAATTTGCGGGGTTGGATTTTCATTCGTTGCGGCTTGAAGAACGGTTTGTCAGAGCCATGGAGGCTCTGATACAACAGCCGGATAAATCAATCCGGGAAGCAAGCAACGAAGGCTGTGACCGGCGGGGGATTGTCAGGGCGCGCCGGGAAGCGGCGATGCGGCGGATGACGGAATATGGCGGAACTATACTGGCCGTCCAGGACGCCACGGGGTCAAACTACAACACCCGCCTGAAGACTGAGGGGATAGGGTATATCAGCGATAAAACCCTGGGGGTCAATGTCCGCAGCCGCCTGGCGGCAAGCGCCGACGGGCTGGTTTTGGGGGCGCTGGATCAGTCCGCTTGCAACCGGGCCGAAGCCAAAGACGAAGCGGCGGGCCATGAGAGCGAGAAGGCGCGGCCGATAGAGGAGAAAGAGAGATTTAGATGGCTTGAGACGCTGGACAGGAGCGCGGCGGATATACCCGAAGGGGTCAGGGTGACAACGGTCCGCGACCGGGAAGGGGACATGGCGGGCTAAAGTCCGACGAACTGTTCGCCAAAGCGCAATCGCTGAATGAGCCGGCGCTTACACGGATAG
>JAIRTS010000133.1 GCA_031254795.1 Treponema sp. | reverse complement strand
AGATACGTAGCTCCGCCCTCCTCCTCTCCTTCCCGAATAGAGAGCATGAGGTAATATGCCCCGCTACCGGTCCAAGCGGACGGGGGTGTAGATTCGTCTTCATACCCGTCGAATTTATAAAGGAGAAGATCAACAGAATTTTCATTAATTTCACTGCCACCCATCGCAATCATGCCGTCATCGCTAGGCTTGCTGAAAAGCATAATAGCAACCTGGCCGCTTTCATCACCAAGCCCGGTAATGACGATTTTTTTAGGATCGGTATTCCCTGAATCATCATCGCCGCCGCATCCAACGACCGCCAGTCCAAACGCCAGCACGCAAGCCAGCATTCCCGCAAAAAACAGTTTCTTCTTCATAACTGTCCTCCAAAACAAGAGGACTAAACGTATTGCAATCCCGCTTGAAATGGCGTAAACTTGCAATGCGTTTAGCGCGCCTCCAAAGCCGATCTCATTCTTGGCGGAAGTTGTCGGCTTTGGGGGTTTCCCTCTCAAAAAATATATAAACAGCCCATACGGGCAAGTTTCCCGTGTTACAGCGGGAGCCGTCGCTTTAGGGCGGCGGCTCGCTCGCGCAATCGCGCGTATTCAAACGCGATTCCAACGCAAAAGGCTCCCGTCGGCCGCCGGGACGTACGAGAAGAGGCGGAGAAACCGCGCCGGCCTCTCTTTGTATGTATAGCGGACGCCAATCAGAACGCCGCGCCTGAAGCCTCGCTTCGAGAATGCTTTTTATTGTGTAAGAATTTAACTCAAAGACAACACGGGGGGGGGGGGGGCTCCGCTTGAAGGCTGAGCGCCTGATGGCGTGTTCATTTTTATTGCGTTCCTTCTGAAAGTTTTCATAATTTCATAAAGTATATGCCGAACAGCCGCTCGTGTCAAGCCTATTTTGAGAAATTTGAAGAAAAAGCGCGTCTCTGGATCGCATAGGCCGCGCCCTCTCTTCGCGGACCGCGCCTTAACGCGCCGTGAATTTCAAGATAGTGTCTTGAAATTCCTACTTGCGATCACTACAATGAGACTTGACGGTACAGGAGGTTCTTTTTGGAAGAGCAAAAAACAGAAGGGCAGCGGCTCGCGGAAACACTGACATTTGAAATCAAGTCGTGTTGGGAGACAATAGAGGAAAACGACAGGGAGGCGATCTCTGAATTTGCGGAACAGTACAAGAAATTCATTGACAAAGGCAAGACAGAGCGGGAATTCAACGCGGAATGTCTTTCCATCCTGAAAGAAAAAGGGTTTATTGACATTGAAACCGCGCTTTTGGAAGGCAGACGGCTGAAAGCCGGGGACAAGGTGTACCAGAACAATAGGGGAAAGTCCCTCGTTTTCGCGGTCATCGGAAACGTTTCCATGAAAGAAGGGGTGAACATTGTGGGCGCTCATATTGACTCGCCCCGCATTGATCTGAAGACAAACCCGCTCTACGAGGACGGCGGTTTCGCCATTTTCGACACCCATTACTACGGCGGCATCAAGCATTACCAGTGGACGACCATCCCGCTCGCCATGCACGGCGTTATGTTCAACAAAAACGGGGAAAAGCAAACCGTCCGCATAGGCGAGGGGGAGGGGGATCCGGTGTTCGTGATCACCGATCTGTTGCCGCATTTGGCGCAGGATCAGATGCAGAAGAAGGCGAACGAGTTTGTGCGGGGCGAAGAGCTTGACGTGATCGCCGGATCCGAACCGTTCAAAGACGAGAAAGCGCAGGAGAAGGTGAAGCTCGCGATTCTCAACCTGCTTAACCAGAAATACGGCGTTACAGAGGAGAATTTCGCGTCCGCTGAGATCGAGTTTGTCCCGGCTCACAAGGCGCGGGATGTTGGACTTGATCGCGGTCTTATCGGCGCGTACGGACACGACGACCGGTGTTGCGCCTACACCGCGTTTCGCGCTATTCTTGAATGTTGCGGGAAGAATGAAGGAGACACGCCCGAAAAACCCGCAGGGGCCAAAACCGCAGTCTGCCTCCTGACCGACAAGGAAGAAATAGGCTCAATGGGAAATACCGGCGCCCAATCGCGGCTTTTTGAAAATTTCATCGCGTATCTATGCTCGCAGACCATAGAAAACTACTCGGATATCGATCTGCGGCTTGCGCTGAACAGATCCGCCATGCTTTCAGCCGATGTAAACGCGGCGTACGATCCTAATTTCGGCGATGTGTTCGACAAAAAAACCGCTTCCTATTGCGGAAAAGGGCTTGCGCTTTCAAAATACACGGGCGTCCGGGGAAAAGTTGGGGGCAGCGACGCCAACGCGGAATTTCTGCAAAAAGCGCAGGCCATTCTGGACAAACACGACGTCCGGTGGCAGTTCGGCGATCTGGGCAAGGTGGACAAGGGCGGTGGCGGCACCATCGCCCAACATGCGGCGAATCTGGGCGTTGACGTTCTTGACTGCGGCATACCGGTGTTGTCCATGCACTCTCCGTTCGAGGTGATCAGCAAGATAGACCTATGGACAGCGTACAGAGGCTACACCGCTTTTTTGAAAGAAGCCTAATGTCAGATGTTGAAAGAATGGGAGCAGATTGAAACGGAACAGAGCGGCGCGAGTCGGCGCGCCGGATGAGAGGAATATATGAAATATAGGAGAACCGTAAGAAAAATAATCGTTTTATGCGCTGGCGTCATCTTGCTTTTCCCGCTTTTCTCGTGCGGCAAGACAAAGCGTCCGTCTGACGCGGCGGATATGGCTAATGCGGCGGGAAAGGCTGTCGGCGTGTTTGTTCCGGGTGTTATGGCAGGCAGCGCGACGTATGAGATGCTGGCGTGGGGAGTTGAGCGCGCGGGAAGGGAAAAGAATGTTGAGGTTAAGGTGGTGGAAGCGGGGTATAATCAGGCGGAATGGGAGACGCTTCTCACCTCAATGGCGGCTTCGGGCAATTATAGCCTCATAGTGTCTTCAAACCCGTCGCTTCCGGCAATCGCCGAGTCGGTGTCCGCGAAGTTTCCAAAACAGAAGTTTCTCCTGCTTGACGGAAGCCTGTCGGGCAACGCCGCCATATACACCGTGCGGTACAATCAGACCGAGCAAGCGTATATGGCGGGATATATCGCCGCGTTGGAAGCGGTGGAACTCGGCGCGGCAAAAATAGGACTCGTGGCCGGGCAGGAGTATCCGGCGATGAATGAGATCATCTTGCCCGGATATATCCGCGGCGCAAAGGCGATTGATCCGTCTCTTACAGTCGATTTCCGCGTAGTCGGCAACTGGTTCGACGCGGGCAAAGCCGCCTCTCTTGCGCGGGACATGATCGCAAACGGCGCAAAAGTGATCCTCTGCGTCGCCGGCGGCGCAAACGAGGGCGTGGCGCAGGCCGCCTATGAGAGCGGCGCAAAGATTGTCTGGTTTGACGCCAACGGCTACGCGGTTCGACCCGGCGCAGTGGTGGGAAGCTCCGTCATCAGACAGGACAAGCTGGCGTACGAAAAAACGTTGCTTTTTCTGGAAGGTTCTCTTCCCTTTGGCGCCGCGGATGTTGTGGGCGTCGCGGATGGTTACGTTGATTTTATTGAAGACGACCCCAATTACAACATGGCTGTCAGTCAGACCGTCCGCGAAAAGCAGGCGGATATGATCGCCCGCATACGAAACGGGAGCCTCGTATTACAAAACTAATGCGGCGAGCCCGGCGGACGCGCCTGCGAAAAATCCGGCTGGAACCCCAATGCTAGACTCGGCGTTGCCCTTGTTGTTTGCGTCCCTTGGCGCGTTATGGACGGAATTGGCAGGCTCTCTGGGCATATTTATTGAAGGCTTTATGAGCCTCGGCTCGTTCTTCACCTATTGCTTCATGGTGAAAACAGGGTCTGTTTTTGTGTCATGCTTGCTGTCCGCGCTTGTGTGCGCGGCGCTGGGCTTTCTCTCCGCCATTTTTGTACAGGTAAGCAAGGCGAATCCTTTTATCACGGGGCTTGCCTTGAACCTCGCCGCAGACGGACTTGCCAATACCCTCTCGCAGATATGGTTTGGCGCCAAAGGCGTTTTGCGGAGTAGCGGTCTTTTTGCGATGTCTGGAAGCACTGGCTTCACGCAAACTTCTCTTGCCGCTGGCGCCGCGCTCTGTTTTGTTCTTTCCGCCTTTCTTGTCTATAGGACGCGCTTCGGGTTGCGGCTCCGGGCGTCCGGGCTTTTGGCACTGGCGGCTGAGGAACGCGGCGTCGATCCATCGCGCTATCAGGCGGCGGCGTGGACCATAGCCGCCATGCTTGCCGGCGTCGGGGGATCATGCCTCATGCTGCGGGTGGGCGCGTATACGCCCGGCGGCGTTTCCGGGCGGGGCTGGATAGCGCTTGCCGCCGTGTACCTTGGGTTCCGCAATGTGTGGGGAGTTGGCGTGGCGGCCTTTGCATTTGCGCTGGTTGAACACGCCGGCGTCGCCGCGCAACGCATAAGCAACCTGCCGTCCACGGCTCTTTTGGGCGTCCCTTCCGCGCTCGCGCTGGTTTTCTACGCCGTGTCATGCGCGGTACGGGAGAAAGCTCAGCGACAACGCGGGAACGCCCCCTGAGCACCGTCAGCGCCGTGTTTTTGTGTATGTACCCGCGAGAACGCCGGCAACGACACGGCGCTTGCTCTCACAAACCCTTCAACCAAGAGAAACGGCTTTTCTTTTAAGTTAAACGCGTCCAACACAAGTCCATGCGCCAACCGCTCCAGTGTCAGCGCAAATAGGAGGACAAACGCGAGGGAGCCGGCAAGCAGGGCAAAGCCGGCTGTTTATATTTTTCGTAAAAAACAACGAACAGCGCTATCGGCGCGCCGAAACATCCATAAAAGTAATAGATGCTGTTGAAGCCTGTTCCAAAACGCGAACCAAAGGTTCGGGTTAGTTTTGGAACAGGCTCATTCCTCCATAACGAATTGCGGCGCCAGAACAACTCGCTCTTCGGAACAAATTTCCCCGGCACCGCCGCGCTACGCGACCAGCGGAAAGCCGCAGGTCGCGCCGCTTCATTCGCCTTTCGCTTCTTCCTTTCTTTTTCCTTTTTTCCGCCGCCGCACAGCCTCGGTCAACAGGAACTCGATCTGTCCGTTGACCGAACGGAATTCATCTTCCGCCCAGTCCGCAAGCTCCTTCCAAAGCGAATCGGAAAGCCGCAGAGGAACCTGCTTTTTCTTTTCGTCCATTGCGTCTATCAGTAGATGCTGCCGGAGTTTACCACCGGCTGGGTGTCCTTGTTGGAGCAAAGCACCACAAGGAGATTGCTCACCATGGCGGCTTTTCGCTCTTCGTCAAGGCACACGATGTTCTTGTCGTCGAGTTTGTTCAAAGCCATTTCCACCATGCTCACCGCCCCATCCACGATCATCTGCCGCGCGTCAATGATTGCGGCGGCTTGCTGGCGCTGGAGCATGGCCGCCGCAATTTCCGGCGCGTATGAAAGATGGGTGATACGCGCCTCCAATATTTCCAAACCGGCGACAGCCACCTTGCCTAGAATCTCCTCGGACAACTTCCTGGATATTTCCTCGCTTGAACCGCGCAGGGATTTCTCATTGTCAGCGTCTTCGCTGCTCGCGTTGTCGTACGGATAGAGCCGTACGATGTTCCGCAAAGCGGCGTCGCATTGAATCGACAAAAATTCAGTGAAGTTGTCCACATTGAAGACTGCCTTCGCCGTATTCGCCACCCTCCAAACCACCGCTATTCCGATAATGATGGGATTGCCCAGTTGATCGTTGACTTTCTGTTTGTCATTGTTCAAAGTCATCGCTTTCAGGGATATGATTTTTGATTTCTTTCCCCGCTCAGAGCCGGACGTTTCTCCAGTTTCGCCGACGCTTCCGGTTGTCGTATCCATCGAAGCCGGATTAAAGGCTTGCACGAAGGGATTTACCCAGAAAAAACCCGGACCCGTGAGGGTTCCATAGTATTTTCCAAACAGCATCAACACCAAAGTCTCCCGCGGCCTCAGTATTTTAAGCCCTTTGTACACTATCGGCCCTAGTATACTTGAATAGAGAACGCCAAGGATAAGCGTCACATTTGACGGCTTCGAATTCGAATCCGCGACAACTTTCGCCCACCAGATAATCAGCGCCACCGCCGCAAGCGTCAGAAGCGTGTTGACAAGCAGAATCGCCATTCCGCCGGCGCTGAAAGCCGGTTTCTCGGCTATGTTGTTCTCCGCAGAGTTTTGCGCAGCATTCATCATGTTCCTCCAGATAAAGATGATTTTGATATCATTTTGATACCATATTGATATGGTAATATAACACGCTCTGTTTGTCAAGCGGATTTTTTAAAATTTGAGCCGATTTCAAAACACGAACCGTGTTTTGCGAACACAGTCCGTAGTTAAATTTTGAAACCGGCTCCTTGAGAAAATCGCTCATTCTTTATGAGTTTGGCATCTGCGGCTTATCAATGTTCTCCGGGGAGCAAGCGGCTGTTTCAAAACTGACGTCCTGCCGCGCGTTCGTGAAATTCGCACAAAAGCAATTTCTTGAGGTTCATCACAACGTGGCGCGCGTTAAAAAAAACAATTTCCACAGAATTGGGATGTTAATGCAAAGCGTCATGACGCCTACAATAAGGCAAAGCGCCTTCCGGGGCAATTTTTTGCAAATTATCACCGAAAGTGGAGCCGCAAGCAGGCTCCCTACGCTTAAACCGAGCTGCATCTGCCATGCATTTGATATGGAGACAAAAGCCGTGAAAGCAAAAGCCTGTATAAGCGTCACGAAAAACTCAACCGTATTGACCGCGCCGATGCTGGCGCTTGGTTTGAATCCAGTCGCCAC
>JAIRTS010000003.1 GCA_031254795.1 Treponema sp. | reverse complement strand
TTATCGCGCTCCTTCCATCCCATTGCCAGGCCTCCTTTTTCTTTGCCTGGCGTCAATTTATCCTTGATGTGTTACCGATGTCTCCCTACAAAACCGTTACCGATGTCTCAGGCACACCAGGTCAAATTTCGCATAACGTTTCCGGCTGTATGCGAACCTACGGTTCGACGACGGTTTCGCAAGCCCGATAGAGGAAACCGCGGGTTTCCAGGGCTCGCGAAAATGCGGGTGGAGTGCGACGTGGGACTATTCGTCAACGAAGTTGACGCGCGGACTGACCTAGCCATACGTAGCCCGAGCCGCCTGCTGGCGGCGAAGCATATCTGGCCTGTCATGCGCCGCTCTCTGGCGCGGCGATTCTGGCGAGATAAAAACTCCTTCTTGCAAGACTCATCATTTTTGGCTATGATAGAGACGAAATCGTTACAAGCTATTCGAAATGACCCGCGCGGCCGCGCATAGCGGCGCGTAGCGCGGGGTTTACTATAAGGGAAAAAAGGAAAAAGAAATGTATCAATCATTTATCGGGCTTGAAGTTCATATCCATCTTTTGACTAAAACGAAGGTTTTCTGCGGATGCCGCTCCGCTTTCGGCGATGAGCCGAACACCAACGTGTGTCCGGTGTGCCTGGGCTATCCGGGCGTGCTGCCGGTTTTGAATAGAGAAGCCATGAAAATGGGGTGCATGGTCGCGAAGGCGTTGAATTGCGCCATACCGGAAAAGACGTGGTTTGAGCGCAAGCAATATTTTTACCCTGATATGACAAAGAATTATCAGATTTCCCAGTTCGCCTCTCCATTGGGGCAGAATGGCTATGTTGACATTGAAGGACCCTGGGGCGTGAAACGGGTGCGTATCCACGAATGCCACCTTGAAGAAGACGCGGGCAAGATGATCCATACCGGCGCCGTATCGTTTTTGGACTACAACCGCGCGGGGGTCTCCCTTTTGGAAATCGTCACCGAGCCGGATATGGAAACCGGCGAGCAGGCGGAAGTTTTTATTCAGCATCTCCGGCGCATGGTGCGGTACCTGGGCGTATGCGATGGCAACATGGAAGAAGGAAGCCTCCGCGCCGACGCGAACGTATCCATCAACCTGCCCGGCAAAGGGCTGGGCAGGAAAGTCGAGATAAAAAACCTGAATTCCTCCCGCTTTGTGCGGCTTGGGTTGAACTACGAGATAGAGCGGCAGGCCAAGACGCTTGACGCGGGGAAAACCGTGACGCAGGAGACCCGCCTGTGGAATCAAAACCGCGACCAAACCGAACCCATGCGCCAAAAGGAAAACGCCCAGGACTACCGGTACTTCCCGGAGCCGGATCTGCCTGTTTTTGAGCCGGATCCCGCGTTCCTGCAATCCGTGAAAAACGCCATGGTGGAGCTTCCTCTGCCTCGCCAAAAACGGCTTGAGCATGAGTACGGCATTTCCACGGAACAGGCCGCCATCATCTGTGAGGAGCGGGCGTTTGCGGATTATTTTGAGTCTGCGGTCGCCGCCGCGCTGCGCGTAGCGCGGCGCGTTTCCGCCGATCTGGATAAAAAAAGCGCGGCTTCGCGCATAGCGAACTGGCTTTTAACGGATATAAAACACATCCTGGCGAGGGAGGGCGTCGCGCTTTCCGCTATAGGCTCCTTCAAGCTCACGGTCGACCGTTTCGCCTGTCTTGTGGCAATGACCGCCGCCGGCTCGCTTTCCACCAAAAATGCCAAACAGACGCTGGAACTGGCGCTCGCCGAAGACCGCGACCCAGTGGACATCATCCGCGAAAAAGGGTGGGAGCAGATCACGGATCCGGTGAAGATAGCCGAAGTCGTAGCCCTTGTGGAGCGAGAGGAAGCCGCGACCTTTGCCGAAGCGCGCGAAGCCGCGACCGCCAAAAACCAAAAACGCCGGCGTACGCTCGCCGCCTTCCTCGTAGGCAAAGCGCTGGAAAAAACCCAGGGACGCGCGGACCCGCGAATCGTCGGGGAACAGATCCAAGCCATCATCGGCACGTGATTCGGGCGCGCGGGTTATAGGGGCTTGCGCTCCGGCGTACGCTTCGCCTTGTTCCCAGCCGTCCGTTCGACGCTGGTTTTCTTTATCTTGTACACACGCGCCTTCCTGCCGGAGACCAAGACATCCGAGGATTCCACGATGGCAAATTCCTTTATACGTGACACGGACAGGGCAAACTCATCGTCTCGCGCGGTCAGCGCGACGGCGACGCCGTCCGGTTTTAGCAACCGGTGAAATGTCCGCGACATGGCGTCATAAAATTGATCCGCGGGCATGGGCAGCGCCTCATAGCTCCCCCACGGCGGATCCGTGATGATCGCGTCAACGCTTTCTTCTTTCAGATGGCGAAAAATAGCGAAGAAATCGACTGTTTTTACATCGCACTTTTTCAAAAACTGCCCTTTGATTTTGTTTTTGGATATACGCGCCGCCTCATCTTTTATATCGAAAGCATAGAATTTCTTAAAAGGAAAACGCATTCTTTGCTGGAGTATGGACCCGTATCCGCAAAACGGGTCAAGAATCACATCCGATTCTCCCGGCCCGGACAGCCAACACAGCATGTAGGCCAACTGCGGCGGCAATTCGCCTTTATGCGGCGCGACGTCAAAAGGGGCGTGTTTGGAAAGCCGCCGCATGAAAAAAGAAAAGCCCTCGTTTCGGTACAAAAACCAGAATTCGACGTCAGGCTTGCTCCTGTGCGGAAGCAAACCTGTTTCCTTGACAATGACGCGCTCCATCTTTCGTTTCGCGCCTTCATCGACGGAAACAAGACGGTTCGCGTTTGAGGTTACGATTCTAAATGTCCTCACATTTTTTGCTCTTTGAACATCAGCCAGCCGTATTTTCTTGTTTTTCTCCACGACGCTCATGTGCGCCTCGATAACGGCGCCTGCGGCGGAGCCGTCATTTTCTTTTTGCTCCAGAACATGAAGCGTCAAAAAAATATTGTTGAAACAGCATAAGCATAATGAGTCAAACGAAATCGCCGTCTCAAAAACAACCGCGCCGTCCAGCGACAGTACGACAGCCGCGTCTCGCACGGTCTTTTCGAGTATGTCCTTGACAATGTTTTGAAACCCGGAAGCAAAAGTCGCGTAATATCTGCAACGCATGAGCGCTCCTTTACATCTCTTTTATATTTCATGCTCTTTATTCGCAACGGGGGCTAGTCCCGCGCTTTGCAGGCGGACACAACGACGCCTGCGGCGCCCGTCTCCCTCCAGGGGGGCTTTTCAGGGAGGGAGCGCGACGACCGGCCTGCCCAATCAAAA
>JAIRTS010000277.1 GCA_031254795.1 Treponema sp. | reverse complement strand
TTGGCAATGGCGTTGTCTATGAGGGCGTTTGTGCCTGTGTGGTAGGCGCCTACATTGATGAGCTTCTCATTCTCATCGTAGATTGCCATAAGACGCCGGATGGCGCCGACCGCTTGTTGGGTTGCGGGGCCTGACACATCTTTTTCCAAGCGGGAAACGCTTCGGAGAACATCAATAGCCGGATAATGGTAATGCTGGGCGAGTTTTCTGGAAAGCACGATATGACCGTCCAGTATGCCGCGCACCGTGTCCGCGACCGGCTCGTCCATATCATCGCCGTCAACCAAAATGGTGTAGAAGCTCGTGATGCCGCCCGTTTCCGCCGCTCCAGAGCGCTCCAGTAGTTTCGGCATCTGATCAAACATGCTTGGCGGATAGCCGCGTGTGGCGGGCGGTTCGCCGGTTGCAAGCCCGATTTCCCGCATGGCGCGCGCAAAACGGGTGATCGAATCAAAGAGGAGCATGACGTTTTTGCCCTTGTCCCGAAAGTATTCGGCGACTGCGGTCGCCGTATACGCGCCGCGCAGACGCAAAAGGGGAGGGGAGTTGGAGGGCGTCACTACAAGCACGCTCTTTTTAAGCCCCTCTTCTCCGAGGTCTTTTTCGATAAAGTCGTTCACTTCGCGTCCGCGCTCCCCGATAAGGGCCACCACATTTACATCCGCGTTGGTGTTGCGGGCTATCATGCCGAGCAAGGTGGATTTCCCAACGCCCGATCCCGCGAATATGCCGATCCGTTGCCCGCATCCAACCGCAAGCATACTGTCTATCGCCCGTACGCCGGTGGCTATGCGCTTCGTAACCCGCGCCCGTTTCAGGGGATCAGGCGGGCTTGTCATGACCGGATAGCGGACGCCGCTTTCAATTTCACCCTTGCCGTCGGCGGCTTTTCCCAGCGCGTCCAACACCCGTCCAAGCAACTTGTCCGAGACCACGACATCAAGGCTGGAACCTGACGCGACCACACGGTCGCCTACCCGTATGCCGCTCGTCTCGGAGTACGCCATAAGCTGTACGGTTCCGCCATGGAGTCCCACCACTTCGGCTTGCAGGTAAATTTCCGCGCCGATTTCTATGCGGCATATTTCCCCGATAATAGCCGAAGGGCCTACGCTTTCAATCAACAGCCCCTGTACCCTGGAGACATGACCCACACATTTAATGGGGTCAACGCTTTCTGCGGTTTTTAAGTATTTGTCAATAATGGTTTCCATGCAAAGGAGCCTTACTTATTTCATTTCTGCGCGATAGCCGCGGTTGCCAGCGGCGGCTTTGGCGTGGTTTTTATCGGCGACATTTCCAAAATTTTGCTTTCCAATTCGGCAAGCTGGCTTGAAATACGGGCGTCGACTTCGCCGAAGTCTGTTTCAATGACGCACCCGCCCGTGTCAACGGAAGAATCTTCCTGCACTTGTATGGAAGCGGCGCTTTCGGCCAAGCGAATAAAGTCTTTGATATGCTCGGTGGTGAGCTTCACATCAGCCATATTGACGCGGATGATGACCGTCCCTCGGGTCTTGAGCTTGCGCAGTGCCTGCACCACATTGGAAATAACCACAGTTTTCTGGGATTCGGAAATTACCTTTATCACTTTGCGGGCGATGAGCAACACCAAATCCACGATCTGTTGCTCACTTTCCGCGAGAATTTCACTCCGTTTGTCTTGAGCGCGTTTAAGCGCTGTTTGCATTCGCTGGATCAGGCGTTCGACTTCCGCTTTGCCGGAATTGTACCCTTCTTCCCTGCCGGTTTGAAAGCCAGTGTCGTTCGCCTCTTTTTTTTGACTTTCGTACGCCACGCGAGCTTCATTTTCTATCTGTTTAGCTTTTTCTTTCGCTTCCGCAATAATACGCTCGGCTTCGTCTTCCGCTTGCCGTTTTAAGACTTGAGCTTCTTCGGTTTTCCGTTTTACTTCCTGAAAGGCGATTTCTTCCGCTTCTTTTACGATCGTGGCGGCGTCGGTTTTTGCGGAGATGATAAGGGCTTCTTTTTCGACTTCCCAATGCGCCTTGAACGCCTCGGCTTCTCTTCGCATATCTTCGACGGTTGGACCATCGTAGGTCTCACTTTTCTCGTCTTCGTCCTCTTCCGATTCTTTAGACGCGGCAAGGCGCGCCAATTCAGGAAACGCCTGGGGAGGCTCAATCAAAATCGTTTCTTGATTCGTAATGAGTTCATTCTGCCTAAAAACTGCTTTTGTCAAGATCATACCTCTTGTTACATTCTGAGGCTGTTCCAAAACTTCAGTTTTAGAACAGCCTCATTAAATTAAGCGCAGGCTATTGGAGAAACCTTTCGCCCGGCCCCGCGAAAGGCGCTTCTTCGCCTCTCATTTTCTCTCATAAGGGCGCGGTTTCAAAATGCGACCGAATTTTGAAACCGGCTCATAATTATGACCATTTACACAATCAGTTCATCCTCGCCGGCGCGGGCGACCACGATTTCACCGGAATCTTCAAGCTTTCTAATGATAGACACGATCTTCTGCTGGGCTTCTTCAACGTCTTTCAGGCGTACAGGGCCCATGAATTCCATGTCTTCCTTGAGCATACCGGCGGCGCGCTTGCTCATATTTCTGAATATTTTGTCCTGAACCTCTTGATCAACAGACTTGAGCGCCTTCGCCAGTTCTTGCCCGTCAACTTCACGCATGACCTTTTGAATAGCTTTATCGTCAAGCATAACGATGTCTTCAAACACAAACATGCGCTTCTTGATCTCTTCGGCAAGCTCAGGATCTTCATCTTCAAGAGATTCTATTATCTGCTTCTCAGAGGCGCGATCAACAAGGTTGAGGATTTCAACGATGCTCGGAACGCCACCCGCCGCAGTGTAGTCTTCGCTTGACAAGGTGGAGAGCTTTTTCTCAAGCACTCGCTCAACCTCGCGCAACACTTCCGGGCTGGTGCGATCCATGGTTGCGATACGCCGCGCCACATCGCTTTGCACCTCGTGCGGCAGATTCTGGAGAATAACGGACGCTTTGTTCGGCTCAAGGTACGCAAGAATAAGGGCGATAGTCTGTGGATGCTCTTGTTGAATGAAGTTCATCAGGTGAGCCGGATCCGTGCGCCTGATGAAATCAAATGGACGTACCTGCAAGCTTGATGTCAGCCTGTTGATGATGTCAACGGCTTTCTGACTTCCCAAAGCTTTTTCGAGGAGTTCCCGCGCATAGTCAATGCCGCCGGTGGAAATGAACTGATTCGCCATCATCAGTTCTTGAAATTCCTGCAAGATAATGTCTTTCTGTTCCGGCTCTATGGTTTCAAGACGGGCAATTTCAAACGTAAGCGTCTCAATTTCATCTTCTCTGAGGTATTTGAATATTTCAGAAGAAATTTCCGAGCCTATGGTGACCAAGAAAATGGCGGCTTTTTGCCTTCCATTAAAGTTTTTATCGCTTTTTTTCTTGCCGCCATACTCGGCTCCTGTGTCTATTCTTGCCACGTATTCATCCTCCTAATTTCTACGACTGCGCGTCGCAAAATTCGCTGAAGCCCAATCATCGAAACGCAAAGCGTCCGCTTTACATAACGCGGCGCCACGCTTTTGCGTCGCGCCGCCTCACGCCGCGTCCACTCAAACGCCAGTTCGCCTCACTCATCCAACAACCATGTTCTGATAAGCGAAGCGACATCCTCAGGGTGTTGCCTTGCCAGATTCGCAATATTCTCTTGCAACTCCAGACGGGTGCGCTCTTCCACGGACATCGCCACTTGCGTCTCCTCTTCTTCGGCTTGCATAAGGGCGTTTTCTCGCAACTCCTGCTCGCGGCGGGCGCGATCTTCTTCCTCAGTTCTGCGGCGCCGTTCTATCTCGCGGGATACCATACGGAAGATGAGGAATGCGAGAAAAAGCGCCACAAGTCCGATGACGGCGAACAACAGAATAAATTGAAGCCGCTTCTCTTTCAGCAATTGGGCGTCTTCTTCCGCAAACTGGCGGCTTCTGTCTATCGGTATGCTTTGTACAGTCACCGAGTCTCCGCGGCTTGCGCTGTACCCAATAGCGTTCTGAATCAAATCAGTCGCCGCCCTCAGATCATCGGTGGAAACCGGCGTATATTCACGTTCAAGCGAACCGTTTGTTACAATCTCTTTTCCCTGCTCATCCTTCTTTACCGTCCACACCCCATCTATGTTGGCGGAAACGGTCACCCGA
This sequence comes from Treponema sp., assembly GCA_031254795.1. Lineage (GTDB taxonomy): Bacteria > Spirochaetota > Spirochaetia > Treponematales > Breznakiellaceae > JAIRKH01. The sequence continues at coordinate 4,810 of JAIRTS010000277.1, read as the reverse complement.
TCAATAGTCGGAGTTCTTTCCTCCTGAATAACCCTCTTGTTGATTTCTTCGTTGTCAACAAGGGTTTCCTGCGTCACTTCTCCGTACAAATTCGACATATCGCGGAACGCGGGCGGCGTCTGTCCTTCAACGCCGGACGGACCTTCGGGATTAAAACCGGTGCCTCTCCATGTAGTGCTGGATGTGGTTTTTGACCTCGTAACCGAAGGAGCCATTTCCGAATCGTCGTAAGACAGACCCGGCGTTCTTGGCCTCAGCGTCACCGGAAAGTACTCTTCAGTATTGCTGCTTTGCCGTGAGAGGTCCATCTCTATTTTGATGTTCAGGTCGCGCACCCTGTCCGATCCGAAGATGCTTTGCAAGGATGAAAGAATCGCCGCGCGGTACTGGGATTCCAAATTGCGGATCATTTTGTTGCCTTTCTCAATGAAGGCGAGCCTGTCCATGTCAGCCATGCCGGCGAAGTCGTTCAACACGATGCCGCGCCGATCCGTAATAACGATGTTTTCGTCATTCAGCCCTTCAACCGCGAATTTTAAGATTTTTTGGATGCCTTCGATTTTTTTCCGGTTTTCGGTGATGTCGCTGCCAGGTTTGGGCGTGATAATGACGCTCGCCGACACAGGGTTTTGATCCGCCTCGAAAAGCTCCTTTCTGGGTATGACAAGCGTAACGTTCGCGTCGTCGACTTCCTCCAGCGCGTTGATATGCTCCGTCACCATTTGGGTGATAGCCCGGTGAAGGTTTACATTGCGTTCAAAGTCCGTGAGCGTCCACCGCTCGCGGTCAAAGATAGCCCACGGATCCGTACCCTGCGGAATGAGATCTTCGCGGATAAGAAGAGATCGCATACGCCGCGCCGTGGCTTCATCCGGCACCATAATGACGCCGCTTCCGGAAACGGATGTCCTGACGCCCTCGGCGTTGATCCTTGTGACAATGCGATCCTGAGTCTCCACATCCCGTATGGGCGCGTCAATCACTGGCGTCATTGTTGGACTTGCGGACACCGAAAGCAAAAAAATGAGTCCTATCACAACAACCGCTATAATGGCGCCCAAGACGAGCTTTTGCGCTAACGACCATGTGCCCCAGAGTTTCTTGATATTTTCAAATAACCTTTTTAACCATTCGCCCATGTACCCTCCATGGCGGCTCCTTTCTTACTTTTTACTATCGCAGGTTGATGAGATCTCTCCAACCTTGCACTAAACGGCTGAGAACCGTCCGCGTGATGTTCAAGGACATTGACGCCTTCGCCTGCGCGATTGTAATGTCATGGGTATCCACCGAATCAGGATCAACTATAGCCTTCTGAATCAAAGCGTTGGAGCGCTGCTCGTCCGCGCTCACCTGATCCAAAGCGCGGAGCATCATATCGTCAAATTGTCCGGAGCGAAGCGCCGCTTCCGAACCGATTTTCTCTCCCAGCGTAACAATTTGCTGTCCGGACGGAAACGGATTCCCATTCGCCGGCAATATATGTTTCGCATTGGTTACGGCAAGTTTGAGACTGTCACTATGCGTGAGAACCGGCGGTGTAAGCGTCATCTGCTACCTTCCTCCTATCTCAAGCGCTTTCTGAAACATTGACTTGGCGCCGTCTATTATGGAGGCGTTCGCCTCATACGCGCGCGAAGCCGCTATCAAATCGACCATTTCCGTAACAATGTCCACATTCGGCATCTCAACGTAGCCGGCTTGCGGGCCTTCCTTGATGGCGTCGGGATGCGTCGGGTCGTAGACCAGCCGGTTTTTTGTGGACATGTCCTTTTGCACCTCAACAACTCGAACGCCCGTACCCGCGCCATTATCCATGCCATTCGGCAGGAAAGGCGATCTCCAGTACGGACCTTCAGTCCTCGGCCTCATAATAACTCTGCTTCTGCGGAAGGGGCCGCCTTCTGCGGTGCGAGTTGTCGACGCGTTCGCTATATTGTCGGCTATAACATCAGAACGGAGTCGTTCCGCGCTCATGCCTGTCGCCGCTATATTTATTGAGCTGAATATTCCCATCGCTTCCTCCAAACACGACTCATTCTAACATGAAGTTGACATTATGGACGTCAACCCCGCAACACCATGTTCACCTGACTAAATTCAAATGAAGCCGCTCCCGCAAGCATCGTATAGAGCATCTCATTCTGCAAAGCGAGCGTCATTTCCTGTTCAGCGTCGACATTGTTCCCATTGTTCCTGGACTGGCTCACATAATCCAATACGCGGCGGGGCGTCACATCACGGTAATCTTTTTCCGTGCGATTGGAAATATGCTTGGGATCGGTCAGGACAAGCTCCAAAACCGGCCGTTGCTGTTCGGAATCAAGGGCGCGTTTGAGTTCGCTCTCAAAATTTATCTCCGACCGCTTGAAGTTGGGAACCTGCGTGTTGGCTATGTTGTTTGCAATCACATTCCGTCTGATGATGCTCGCGTCCATAGTACGATGAATGATGTCTAAGGTTTTTTCAAAATTAGTCATATAGTCCTCATAATTTTTATCGGCATGTTTACTGCCTATCGGTATACTTATCGCTAGGAATTTACCATATTATGAAAGTAAAAGCAAGAGGGAAGGCGCGCGCTTCATCGAAAAAACGGCTCAAAATGACCCTCGCCTCATTTTGGGGGAAATTCGCGACTTCATATACAACCAGTCCGCTCCGCCGCCATATTGCGCTTGACATTCTACTTACCATTCGGTATATTACTGGTATGGAGCAGGATACACGAGAGGTCATTTTGATCACGGCGCTGGAGTTGTTTTCAAAACAGGGATTTGAAACGGTTGGCGTACAGGAAATAGCGGATAAGGCGGGGCTTGCCAAGCCGAGTTTGTACTATTATTTCAAGAGCAAGCGGGGGCTTTTGGAAGCCATTGTCGCTGAGCGCGGCGCGGAATTATGCGTGGTCGTCAAAAGAGCGGCGGAGTACCGGCGCGATCTTGTGATGAATTTAACGTCGCTGTTTAATGAAACAATGAATTTTGCGCGTCGGGATACGGCTTTCTTCCGGCTCGCGCACAGCCTTTTTTCTTCCGCCCCGGAGACCGCGAGCTACGCGGCGGGCAACCCGCTCCGCAGGGAGCTTGTTTCCATGCTGAGAGATCTTTTTATCCAAGCCGCAACCGATCACGGGAACATGAAGGAGCGGGAATGGGTATACGCCGAAACGTTCTTCGGACTGCTGGACACATGGGCGATTCTCCTGATAAACGGGGAAGTCGAATTGGACAATCAGCTGCGGTACCGGATTATCCACAACTATTTGCATGGCATATTTTCTTAATTTAGGGCGTAGCCCTTTTTGGCTTAATATCCTGCGGCTTGCCGCAGAGATTCTTTATTAAGAGAAGGCTTTTATGAACGAAATGAAAAAAATGACGGACAGGTTTTTTTATCATATTTATCCGCTGGGGTTCTGCGGATGCCCGGAAAAGAACGATTTTTCCTGTCCCGCAGGCCACGGGTTGAGCGGCATTGAGGCGCACATTCCGCGACTTCTGGACATGGGGGTCAACGCCGTGTATATTGGGCCCGTATTTGAGTCCGCCACGCACGGCTACGACACGCTTGATTATTTTCACGTTGATCGCAGGCTCGGCAATAACGGCAATTTTAAACGGCTGGCGCAAGCCTTCCATGACAACGGCATAATCATCGCGCTTGACGCGGTTTTGAACCATGCGGGGCGGCATTTTTTCGCGTTCAAAGACCTCCACGCGCACGGGGAGCGTTCCGCGTACCGCGACTGGTTCAGCAACGTGCGGTTTAACGGCAAAAGCCCCTGTGGGGACGACTTCACCTATGACGGGTGGAACGGCCATTACAACCTCGTGAAATTCAACAGCCAAAACCGCGACGCGCGGGAACACCTCTTCGCCGCGGTGAAGTTCTGGATCGAGGAGTTTGACATTGACGGACTGCGGCTTGACGCGGCGGATCACCTTTCGCCTGAATTTATGGATGAGCTTTCAGAGCGGTGCGCGGCGTTGAAAAAAGATTTCTGGCTCATGGGAGAGGTAGTCGCGGGGGATTACCGGAAATGGCTTTTTCGGTCCCAGAATCTACATACCGGTAGGTCGGAAGAGGCTCAGCGCAGATTGCAGAGCGTCACCAACTATGAACTGTACAAGGGGCTATGGTCGAGTTTCAATGACAAAAATTTTTTCGAGATCGCGTGGACGCTGAAGCGGCAGTTTGGGGACATCGGTTTATACCGTGAAAGCGTCCTCTACAATTTCGCTGACAACCACGACGTGAATCGTGTCGCCAGCTCCGTGAAAAACAAAGCGCACCTCTTTCCGCTCTACGCCCTGCTTTTCACGGTTCCGGGCGTTCCATCCCTCTATTACGGCAGTGAATTCGGCGTTTTGGGGGAACGCGGATATGACAGCGACCGCGAACTGCGTCCTTCGTGGGACGCCGTACAGACAGCGGAGACTGCGGTTGACAGGGACGCGCTGCTTAAAGCGATTGCGGGTTTTGCCCGCGTCCGAAAAGACAGCCTAGCTTTACGGGAAGGCTCTTACCGTGAATTGCACGTTTCTTCCGAACAATTCGCTTTTATGCGGGAAAAGGACGGAAAACAGGCGCTTGTCGCGGTGAACGCTTCGGACAAGGAGCGCGTTATTTTCATTAATGCCGGAGATCTGTGGTCAAACAAGACGCGCTGGAAGGACGCGCTGAACGGCGGCCGCGAATTCTATGTTTCAAATGGGGCGCTCGCCGTGCCGGTGTATCCATCATGGGTAAGCGTGTTGGAGCCGGACGCGGAATAGGGCGGGGCGCGGGCGACACAGGCGAAGCGGCG
>JAIRTS010000272.1 GCA_031254795.1 Treponema sp. | reverse complement strand
CCCTTGCCGCTATGAAATCCGCTGGTGTCCGCTCGTTGGACCTAACCCGTCCGTAGCTTTCAACGCGCTCCGCGCCGGCATCCTAAAGGTGGGCTTAATCGCGGGCGCCGCCGCTGATTGGAATTAGACGACTTTTCATGTTTGTATGTAACGCTCATTTTAGAAAAAAGTATGCGCTGTTACGGAAATTTTTAACTATGTGAGGCTGTTCCAAAACTCGGTTAGTTTTGGAACAGGCTTTTGTTTTTATTCGCAGAGGGGTTTAATACTCCGCAGCTTGCGGCGGGGAGGCTCATTGGAAAGGGCTTCCTGTTAAGACGCGGGACTAAACCCGTTGGGAATAAAAAAATATCCGTGACTTGCGCTAAACTTGACCCGCAATTTTTTCACCATCATGCTATACTCTTCAAAAAGCCGAAAACGCTGAGAGGGGAATATGTCGCGAGGGGAAGTTTCGACAGAGAAGAAGAATTCGCCGGGTGGATTTCCATTCCATCCGGATCGAAGAACGATTTATGATGACCATGGAGATCCTGGCGCGATACCCGGTCGATCTGGGAAGCGAGCGAAAACCGGGGCGCGGCTGTCCGCCGAATGCCGGAGGTTCACTCCTTAAGGTTTTTCCCCTATTTCCCATCCGTTATTTCTATGATAGTATATAAATCGACATCATAACATAAGTCTAAAAGAGACCCGTGCGACAAGACCTAGCGGCCTATTAATGAACCACTCCGCCTTTTATGACGCATCCTAAAGACGCGTCCCAGAGGGCAGCCTTAAGGCGCGGGACTAGACCCCACTGCGAATAAGAGGAGGATGGATGGCTTGATGTGGAAAATGCATAAAGAAACGCTGATCGTTATCGGCGTTATCGCCGCGTTGCCGGTGATTTTTCTTGCGACTCGAAGCGGGGATGTGGACTACAGCGCCAAATATACGGGATCTGATTTGAAAACCACCGAATCAGGCAGGCAAAACACCTATGTAAAATATCTGGATCGTCATGCGGGCGCGGCAATGGGCGCGAAAGACATTCCAATTGATATTTTTTCTTATACGGCGGCGGAAGGCGTGGTGGAGCTTGTCAATTTTGAGGGAGAGTCCACGGCGTTGAGAACGGAGGAAGGCGGCTTTGTTGAATACAGCGTTTATGTCGAGAAGGCTGGCTTGTACAACATCTATCTGGAATATTTTCCCGTTGAAGCGCGCGGCATTCCCATTGAACGGAGCCTCTTGATTAACGGCGAAACGCCCTTTTTGGGCGCGGAACAACTCGCCTTCCAGAGGGTTTGGGGCGACGTGCCCACAGGCGTAAAAACTGATAACCAGGGCAATGAAATCCGTCCTTCGCAGGTAGAAAAACCGCGCTGGGAAGCGGCGTTCCTTAAAGATTACATGGGATATTTTACCACTCCCTACCAGTTTTACTTTAAAGCGGGCGGCAACACCATCCGGTTTGAAGGCGTAAATGAGCCTATGGTGATCCGCGCGATACGGGTGACGGGCGTCGCGATCACACCGGCGTACGCGGACTACATAAAAAGATTCGACATCGACAGATATCAGAATGCCAACCAAACGTTTATGGAAAAAATTCAGGGTGAAGCGGCGTTGTACCGCTCCGATCCATCTCTGTACGCGGTGTATGACCGGTCTTCCGGCGCCACCGAACCGGCGAGCGTCGCAAAAATCAAGCTGAACATGATAGGCGGACAAAGCTGGCGCGTCGCCGGGCAGTGGATCGAATGGGAAATTGACGCGCCGGAAGACGGCATGTACCGTCTTTCCGTTAAAGCGAGGCAGAACTACAACCGCGGCTTCGTATCAAACCGCACCCTGTTGATTGACGGCGAAATTCCCTGTCAGGAAGTGGCGGCGGTCCCGTTCAAGTATAACAACAAGTGGACGCTGACTACTTTCCATGACAAAGAGGGAAACGATCTGTACTTCCCGCTGGCCAAAGGCAAGCACTCGCTCAGGTTTGACATAACCTTGGGAGAATTGGGCGGAATGTTGAATACTATGGAAGAAAGCGTATTTCGTCTCAATGAGATTTACCGTAAAATTCTGGTCTTGACCGGACCGGAGCCTGATCCCTACCGTGATTACCGCGTGGATTATGTGTATCCAGATGTCATTGTGGCAATGGCGAAAGAAAGCAAAATTCTGTACAAGTTGGTTGACGATCTGACCGCCTATTCAGGCGAGCGCGGCTCTCAGGCCGCTTCGGCGCTTACTTTGGCGCGCCAGCTTGAACTGTTTGTGAAAAAGCCGCATAAAATTCCCCAGATGCTCATAAACTTCAAAGGCAACATCAGCGGGCTTGGCGATAGCTTAAACGGCCTCGCCCAATCGCAACTTGACATAGATTACCTTGTAATAAGCGCGAAGGATGCGAAACTGCCGGTTGTACATGAAAATTTCGCCGTAGCCGCAACGCACGAATTGAAGTCGTTTTTCGTGTCGTTCTTCGTGGACTACAACAACCTCGGCGATGTGTACAAGGGCGAAGATGTTGTTGACGTGTGGATGCTAAGCGGACGCGATCAAAGCGCCATCCTGAAAGCGATGATTGACGACACGTTCACGCCCTTGACGGGCATTAAGGTGAATGTCAAGCTCGTCGCCGCGGATGCGGTTATGCCCGCCGTAGTAGCGGGAACGGGTCCGGACGCGGCGCTCTCGATACCACAGGGCGATCCGGTGAACTACGCGATCCGCAGCGCCGCTATGGATCTATCGCAGTTCGAGGGCTTCGGCCGCATGAAAGCCGAATTCTACGACAGCGTATTTGTGCCGTTCCGCTACAGCGGCGGCACGTACGGCTTGCCGGAAGCGCAGTATTTCAATGTGATGTTCTATCGCACGGACATCATGGCGGAACTTGGCCTCGACCCGCCTGATACATGGGAAGATTTGATAAACATATTGCCGGTTATTCAGAAAAGCAACATGAATGTCGGCATCCCGTCTGTGGCGACGACGAGCGATTTCTCGAACTTCCTCGCTCAGCTTTATCAGCGTCATGGAACGCTCTACAACGAGGACGGCTCAAGAACCATGCTTGACAGTGAAATCTCGGTTGAGGCTTTTGACGCATATACAAAGTTCTTCACCCATTACAAGGCGCCAACGGTCTACGACTTTGTAAACCGCTTCCGCACCGGAGAGATGCCCCTTGGGTTTGCGGATTACACGACATTCAACACATTGGAAGTGTTCGCGCCGGAAATTCGCGGATTGTGGGACTTTGGCCTTATGCCCGGCATACGGCAGCCTAACGGCGAAATTGACCGTTCCGCACCTACAGGATCGGTCGCCTCAATGATTTTCTCGAACGCAAAAAGTCCGGAAGCCGCGTGGGAATTCTTGAAATGGTGGGTGAGCGCGGACACGCAGGTGCGGTTCGGGCGCGAGCTTGAGAGCGTCATGGGCGCGGCGGCGCGGTACCCGACGGGAAATATCAGAGCCTTTGAGCGGCTTTCATGGGGTTCCCGCGAAATGGCGATCTTAAGCGAACAGCGTTCGTGGACGGCCGGCACGCCGGAAGTTCCAGGCGGTTATTATGTCAATCGTCATATAGTAAACGCAGTGCGCCGCGTGCTGAACGAAGGCGAGGATACGCGCGAAACGTTGCTTGATTACAGCCGCACCATAAATGACGAGTTGATAAAAAAACGAAAGGAATTCGGGCTTGAGTAGAGCCGTCAAGGAGAGGTGACAAATGAGTTTTAAATCTTATGTGGCGAAGAGGCGAAAACGGTTCAACGAGTTTCTGAAACAAATCAAGAGAGCCAGGACGTGCTATCTTTTTTTGCTACCTTACGCGGTTGTGTTTGCGCTCTTCGTTGTGGCGCCGCTGATTGTTTCTATTTTTTACAGTTTTACGTATTACAACATCCTTGAAGCGCCCAAATTTATTGGACTGCGCAACTACATCAACCTGCTTTTAAGCGACGATGTATTTCTGACGGCGGTAAAGAACACCTTTGTCCTCGCCGCAATCACCGGTCCAGTCGGTTACCTCGCGTCCTTCCTGTTCGCATGGTTCATCTACGAACTGCCGCGCTACATTCGCGCGTTTGTAACGCTGATCTTCTACGCGCCCTCCATTTCGGGGTCTGTGTACATAATTTGGGCGATCATTTTTTCCGGCGACGCTTACGGCTACATAAACGGGCTGTTGATGCAGATAGGCGTAATCGATCAGCCGGTGTTGTGGCTGACGGATCCAAACTACATGATGCCGGTTATGATCGTCGTGGTACTGTGGATGAGCTTAGGCACGGGCTTCCTGGCGTTTATCGCGGGGCTTTCCACCATAGACGAAAGCCAGTACGAGGCGGGCATTATGGACGGCATAACGAATCGCTGGCAGGAACTGTGGTACATCACATTGCCGAACATGAAAGGCATGTTGCTGTTCGGCGCGGTTATGGCCATCACCCAGTCCTTCGGCATCGCAGATGTAACGACCGCGTTGTGCGGATTCCCAAGCACGGACTACGCGGTGCATACGGTGGTGAACCACCTTGTGGACTACGGTTCAATCCGATTTGAAATGGGGTACGCTTCCGCCATCGCAACGTTGCTGTTTCTCGCCATGATTTTGTGCAATAAAGGGGTTCAGAAGATGTTGAGCCGAGTCGGAACATGAAGGGGAGGATACCGTGAAAAAGACGCCTAAAAAAAAATTAATGAAAACCCTGAATCACAGAAGACCTAACCGGTCACTGGGAGGCGATGTCTTTATCGGCGTCATCCTCACGATTTTCGGGTTGTTTTTTGTATATCCGCTCCTGTACGCGATCAACAACGCTTTTAAACCGCTGAATGAAATATTCCTGTTTCCGCCCAAACTGTTTGTTCAACAGCCCACCATGAACAACTTCCAGGATCTGTTCATCATCATGAGCAAATCGTGGGTGACGTTTTCCCGGTACATATTCAACACCGTGTTTATCACCTTCGGAGGGACGTTTGGACTTGTCATTTTCGCTTCAATGGGCGCGTTTGTGGTCTCGAAGTACGTATTTCCGGGCGGCAAGTTTTTTTTCTCCATCGTCATCACCACGCTTATGTTTTCCGGTTATGTGACGGCGATTCCAAACTATCTTATTATGACGAGGCTTGGTTGGGTGGACACCTATCTCGCGGTCATCATTCCCGCTTTTGCCATGCCTATGGGCTTCTTCTTGCTGAAGCAGTTTATTGACACCATACCGAACACGCTCATTGAGGCGGCGAAAGTCGACGGCGCGAGCGAGGCGCGGATATTCGCGCAAATCATCATGCCGATGATTAAACCGGCGTGGCTGACGGTTATGATCTTTTCCGTTCAGAATCTTTGGAACGCCCGCGCCTCGAATTTTATTTATTCGGAACAGTTGAAGACCCTGCCGTACGCGCTGGGTCAGATTATCACCGCAGGCGTGGCGAGAGCTGGCGTCGGCGCCGCAGTCACCTTGTTTGTTATGATTGTTCCTCTGGTCATGTTCGTCTTGTGTCAGAGCAACGTTATTCAAACAATGGCGAATTCCGGCATTAAGGAATAAGGGAGAATCGACATGAAGTTTCCATTATGTTCAACATTGGCGGATGCGTCAAAAACGCCGCTCTCTTTATCACGAGTCGTGTTCGCAGCTGGTTTTATCCTGTTTTTCCTGCCGTCGGCGTCTTTTCTCTTTGCGGATGTGGCGACGAACTATTCGTACAACTACGATTATTGGAACGAACAGGTCGTTTCGCCTGATCCGTACTATGTAAGCGCCTATCTTATCGGAGACAATTTTGGCGTCGGGAATTTCCGCGACCCTCAAGGCTTGTTTATTAGAGACAACCGCATCTATATCTGCGATTCCGGCAACAATCGGATAGCGCAGCTTGAGACGAAACCGGACGGCTCCTATGCTCTTACGCGGATCATCACTTCTTTCTGGATTGACGAAGAGGAGATCACGTTCAATTACCCGTCCGATCTGTTTGAAACCAAAGAAGGCGAGCTTTTTATCTGCGATATGAACAACCACAGAGTCGTCCGACTTGACAAGGACGCGAACTACATCGCTTCAATAACAAAACCGGCTGACGAAAGTTTTGACGCGAATATGGAATTTTTGCCAATGAAAATAGTCGTCGATCATGCGGGGCGCATATTCCTTCAGGCGAGGAACGTCAACAAGGGACTTATGGAATTTGACAAAAACGGCGTTTTTGTGGGGTTCATGGGGGCGAATAAGGTGTGGGTCAATCCCGTTGATTATTTATGGAAGTTGATTTCCACTCAGGCGCAACGAGCGCGGATGGATCTGTTCATTCCTACGGAATACAACAATCTCTGTCTTGACAACGAAGGTTTCATCTACGTGACGAACAGCAGCAGTTGGTACATAGACTCAGTCCGCCGGCTTAACGCGATGGGACAGGACATTCTGATACGGAACGGGTACGAAGACCCGGTGGGCGATCTTTCATTCGGCAGCGCGGGCGGTGTCAGCGGATCTTCCAAGTTTATTGACGTGGCGGCGTTGGACAACGACAGTTACGCCTGTTTCGACCGCACCCGCGGACGCATTTTTATGTACGATTTTCAGGGGAACTTGCTGTATGCGTTCGGCGGACTCGGCAATTACAAAGGCTATTTTCTATTTCCGGTCGCCCTTGATACAATGGGCTACTCGCTTTTCGCGCTTGACGCGCGGGCGGCGGCGCTCACCCGCTTCGACTTGACCTTGTATGGCGCGCTCATCAATGAGGCGCTGGATGAATATAAGGCGGGACGATATGAATCGTCCGCAGGCAAATGGGAACAGGCGCTGAAAATGAACGGCAACTATGACCTCGCCTACATTGGCATTGGACGCGCCGCGCTCCGGCAGGGCGACTACCTGAAGGCGATGGAATACTACAAGCTGAAGCGGGATGACAAAGGCTATGGCAAGGCGTTTCAGTTCTACCGCAAGCAATGGATGGAAGAAAATTTATGGAAAATCCTGCTTGTCCTTGCCATTGTCATTATTGTTCCCAAGTTGGTTAAAGGCGCGCTGAAATTCCGCAAGGAGGTCATGGAAGAATGAACGGAGCGAATCAACCGATAAAGGACAAGTCAAAATGGGCGCTTTTGGGATCAACGCTCAAATATGCGTTGTATGTTATAACACATCCATTTGACGGCTTTTGGGATTTGACGCATGAAAAACGGGGTTCTCTTGCGGCGGCGAACGTCATTGTCGCGGTGCTGGTGTTGGTTGAAGTGTTGCGTCTCACTTTAACCAATTTCCAGTTTGTTTCTATAAATATGGAATACTTTAACGTCATCACTGTCGCGCTCCGCATCCTTCTGCCGCTTTTTTTGTGGACGGTCGCAAACTGGAGCCTTACGACCTTGATGGACGGCAAGGGCCGCATCCTTGAAATCTATATGGCGACGGCGTACGCGTTCACCCCCTACATTATTATCAATGCGGCTATGACAGTGTTAAGCCATTTTATTACGGAACAGGAAGGCGCCGTTTATTACGTCTTAACCAGCTTTGCGCTTGTGTGGTCGGTTCTGCTGGTGTTGGCGGCGATGATGATGGTTCATAGTTACAGCGCCACAAAAGCGATTCTTTCCAGCTTGCTTTCTATAATAGCGATGGGCGTTATGGTGTTTATCTTTCTTATGTTTTTTAGTCTTATCAGCGATGCGATAGCCTATTTCATATCGCTGTACAAAGAAATCGTTTTCAGGTTGACATAGGAGAGGGACATGAGAAAGAATTTAACGTTAATTTTGCGGCTGTTGCCTGTCATAGTGGGAGGAGTTTTCATTTCGACATCCTGCGACAGGGTGAGAACGGAAGATAAAAGGATACAGTGGTACGAATGGGACGGCGATGAAAGAGAAGTCGTGATCCAAAACAGCCGGCTTGAGCTGCGTTTTTTCCCAAAAACCACCGGCTTCACCTTGACGGACAAAACTACCGGAACAGTGTGGCGTTCCACTCCGGAAGACGCGGCGGACGATCCCGCCGCCGACGGTTTGACGAAACAGATATTGCAATCACAGTTTACGTTGGTTTATTCGGATGACGCGGGCGTGGGCGTGACATTGCCGAATTCCAGATACAGCGTTGAAAAAGGCATGTTTGAATACGCCGTGGTTGACGGCGGGCTTGAAGTGAACTACACGGTTGGCAATGTGCCGCGTGTTTTCTACATTCCAAAAGCGGTTCGGGAACAGCGCTTCACTGAATTCCTTGAAAGAATGGAAAAACCGGATCGCGACAAGGTTGAAGGGAGCTACCGCCTCTACGACATCAACAGACTGCGCGCCAACGACAACAAAGACGCGCTGCTCGCGTCTTATCCGGATTTAGCGGAAGAAAAGATGTACGTCCTGAGGGACACCACTCAGGATTTCATGAAGGCGCAAATCGACGACTTGCTCGCCTCGGTTGGTTATACAATAGAAGATTACGAGGAAGACGCCGCGCGGTACAACGCGCCCCCTGAGCCTGAAAGGCCGGTGTTTAACGTGACCGTTCGTTACGAATTGGACGGCAACGCTCTTGTGGTGAGCATCCCGTTTGACAAATTGGCGTTTAGACCAATATTCCCCATCACTCAGTTGAGCGTTCTGCCATATTTCGGCGCGGGCGGCGTTCAGGATGAGGGGTATTTGTTTGTGCCGGATGGAAGTGGCGCGCTTATCAATTTCAACAACGGCAAAGAAGGTCAGCTTGCGTACAACAACTATGTGTACGGCTGGGATGCGGGCATGTTCCGCGAAGCGATCATTCACGACAACAAGGGGCCGTTTCCGGACTTCGGCGTTCAGAAAAATGGCGCCGCGCTTCTGTGCGTGATTGAAGAGGGCGCTTCTTACGCAAGCGTCAGGGCCGATGTTTCCGGCAGAAGCAGTTCCTACAACAACGTATACGGGCAGTACGCCGTCATGCATGGAGCGAGCCTGGATATTTCGGCAAAATCCGACAAAGCCGTATACATGTACCAGGCGCGGCTTCCGGCTGGCGAGCGGATCGTTCAGCGGTACATGGTTTGCGCTGAAGACACCTATGTTGGAATGGCGAAAGAATTCAGAAATTACCTGCTTGCGAAAGAGAAGGGGCTAAATGGCAAGATCGACGCCGGCGTTCCTATCGCGGTGGAGATCGTCGGGGCTGTGGACAAGATTCAGCATCGATTCGGCATTCCCTTTGACCTGCCATTAAAGCTCACTTCGTCCGAAGAAGCGGAAAAAATGATGGAAGATTTCGCCGCTTTCGGCTGGAAAAACGCGCATGTCAAACTAATCGGTTGGTTTAACGGCGGTGTCGAGCATTCCGTGCCGTCAAACGTACGCCTAATTTCCGAGTTGGGTGGCGAGAAGGCGTTCCAGAGCCTCGTTTTCGCGGCGCGCGACCGTGGTTTCAAATTGTACGCCGAGAGTGATTTTCTTCATATACGCGACAACAGCCTTTTCGACACGTTCAGCCTGTATACGGACGCGGCGCGGCACGTTACCCGCAAGCGGATAGAGTCCTATCCCTACAGCTTCGTCTGGTTCGGCGAGCGGAAAAACTGGGGCAAGATCAGTTATATGGCGACGCCTCTTTACATGAAAGAACTCATTCAGGATTTTGACGAGAAAACCGGAAAATTGGGCGTAGTAAACATCGCGTTCAGAACAATCGGCGCGAAGCTCGGCGGCGATTACTATGAAAAACGCTTTGTAAGCCGCGAGGCGTCCATGAACATGCAAAAGGAGACGCTCGCCGAACTAAAACAAAAGGGAAGGGGAGTCCTCGTGAATACGGGCTTTTTGTACGCCGCGCCGTACGCTGATTTCATCACCGATCTGCCGCTTGTGGATCAGGCGTCCGGCATTATCGACGCATCGGTGCCTTTCTACCAAATCGTTCTGCATGGGCTTGTACCCTTTGCCGGGCGGGCGATCAACCTTGCCGAGGATTACCGATTTAATTTGTTGAAATCCATTGAGAGCGGATCTGGTTTGTACTTCAGTTTTATGACCGAGGACAGCGCCATTCTTCAGGAAACGAAATTCAGGCAATTTTACGCCAATGAGTACGGCAAGTGGGTGGGAGACGCGGACGCCATCTATCAGCGGTTTGCGCGTGATTTTGAGGGTTTGTTCAATCAAAAGATTGACAACCACAAAATACTCGCGCCGAATATAACGCTGACCGTATATGAGAATGGAACCGAGGTTCTGGTGAACGCAAGCAAAACGAGTTGCAACTATGAGGGCAAAAACGTAGCTCCGTATGATTACGCGGTAATAAAGCAGGGGGAATAGATGAAGAGAGATAATCTGACGCTTGAAACCAAAAGCGCCATAGCGGGCTATCTTTTTATATCGCCGTTTCTCATTGGATTTCTGGCGTTTATGATGTATCCTATTATAGAATCGCTGAGGATGATATTCAGCGATGTCAGAATCGACACGGTGAAGCAAGGATTTTCCATGACCTTTACGGGACTGGCAAACCTGAACAAGGTCTTCTTTATTGACGCGGAATTCAACCGCATGTTGATCGAAGAATTGGGGCGCATGGCGCTGATCGTGCCGGCTGAACTCATTTTCAGCCTTTTTATCGCGTTGATTCTGAATCAGGAGTTTAAGGCGAGGGGGTTTGTGCGCGCGGTTTTCTTTTTGCCGGTTATTCTGTCATCGGGCGTTATGGTTGGACTTGAGACGAATAATACGCTTCTAAACGGCATGGCTGAAATGATACGGGAGAGCAACACAATGAAGGCGTCTATCACCAGCGTGCTTGAGGATATCCTTGTCGTTTCCGAAGGGTCGGGAGACAACGCGGTGGCTGATTTTATGGGCTATATTTTCGCAGTTGTCAATCAGGTGTACGATATTGCGATGGCGTCCGGCATACAGATCATCATTTTCCTGTCGGCGCTACAGTCAATCTCGCCAAGCGTGTATGAAGCCGCGGACATTGAAGGCGCGACTAAATGGGAAAGCTTCTGGAAGGTGACATTGCCCATGGTAAGCTCGTTGATACTGGTCAATGTCATTTACAGCGTGGTGGATTATTTCATAAGAACAGATAATACGGTGATGACAAAAATACGCACAACACTTATGCAGCGTCTGGAATACGGCTTTGCGACCGCAATGGCGTGGGTGTATTTTCTGGCTGTCATCATCATTCTCGGCATAGTGACGTTTGTTATTTCAAAGAAGGTGTACTACTATGAGTGACATAGGTAATTGGAAAAAATTCGAGCGGTTTTTGAAGCGGAATCGCGCTTTAAAAGGAAACCTTCTTAAAAGAAAGACAGGAAATGTTTTATTCAAAGTATGTCGCGCTCTGTTGCTGTTCGGGCTTTGTTTTCTTATCCTACAACCGCTTCTGGACAAATTGAGCGTCTCCTTTATGGCGTTGCAGGATCTGTACGACCCGACCGTCATAAGCATACCGCGGCGCTTCACGCTGGGCAATTTCGCATTGGCGAGTCAACTGATGAATTTTTTCCCCACGCT
>JAIRTS010000181.1 GCA_031254795.1 Treponema sp. | reverse complement strand
TTCCATTCACTGATTTTACATTTGATGTTCTCCATGAAAACATTGTCACATATTTCCCGCCTTCTTTTGGCGCTGTTATCGCATTGCTTTCAGTTTTTGCCAATACGCCGCGTTCGGCGTCATTCTCATCTATTATTTTTTTGACGCCGCTTATTTCTTTTCCTGTCTCTATCTTATTTATATAATCCACCATCCGTTCATATTCATCTATATTTATTATATTTTGAGAATATTGCTCTGACAACTTTTTAGTCAATGTGTCTTTTTCTTCATCAAGATTGAACATATCAGCGTCTCCTCTGGAAAATCATCATACACTTTTTCGCCTAATAATCGCGCGCCAGCCGTTTGACAATTTCCGCGGAGTGTTTGGCCGCGATAGGAAGGAATTGTTCTGACGTTACCGGCGATTCAACGCCCGCGACATCGGAAAGGGCGCGGATAAAAAGCGCCGGCGTTCTGAACAAGAAACACGTCTGGGCGATTGCGGCTCCCTCCATCTCAACAGCCTTTACGCGAGGAAACAGCGCGCGTAACTGAGCGACGCGCGCCGGATCGTGCATAAAAACATCGCCGGAGCCGATAAGTCCGCGTATATGGTTAAAGGAATTTGGAAGCGCGCCTTCCGCTTTCAGCGCGTCCACCGCAGACTCCGCCCGTTTTATAAGGTCTTCTGGAACGGGATATACCGCCGGCATTCCCGGCACCTGGCCGGGCGCATAGTTGAAAGCCGTAACATCGACGTCATGGTAAAGAAGCCCCTCGGAAATAATAGCGTCCCCAAAGGTCAATCTTTGGTCTATGCCGCCCGCGGATCCGGTGTTCACCACAAAATCCGGCTTGTACCGGAGCAAAAGAAGCGTACACCCCACAGCGGCGTTCACCTTGCCGATGCCGCACCGGAGCAACGCAACAGGCTTGCCTTCCAAGTCGCCGGTGTAAAACTCAAAGGCACTACTAACGCCAGCGCCACCGCCTTCCGGCGTTTCTACCTTCAGGTTTGTCATGCTGGAACGAAGCAGTTCAACTTCTTTGTCCATAGCTCCGATAATTCCAATCATACAGCCTCCTTGTCGCGTCCACGTTACTGCCGGACGAGTTTTCATAATGGTTTTCTTATGTCAAAGAATAATGATCGCTTACTTTTTTCCGCCATTCGGCGCGGTTGTCTTTCTGTTCCCATTCAAAAATCTTGAGGATTTTAAACGCCGCCTTGTCGCGGGTCCCGTTGAAATGGATGACACCGAAACGTCCGCCTCCGATATAGGCGATAACATCGCCTTTTTCAACACGTTCTGTCTCTGCCAAGCGTTTTATGATGCAGTCAAGATGAGCCGGAGCGCCGGTTGTCCTGTCGTCAACAGCTATCGCAATATCGCGGATGGGTTTGCCGCAACAGGGACAATCCGGCATGGGGAGCGGTTCAGTTGACAGAACAGGCGGTATCCATCGGGGGCGTTCGTATATGCGGCTATGGGCGTCCGATCCGGACTTCCGTTCGCCGCGAATATTCTCGCCTCTTTTTTTGGCATTGCCATGTGACCGTTGTTCCGAACGCTCTTGCCGCCATTCAAAATTACGCTCCCGCCTATTGTTACCGCCGCGCCTTTTCATGTTTCCTCCACAAAAGCAGAAGGAATATGAGCGACCTTCTGCGATTCCCCAATAAACACCACATCAAAACGAATGGAAAAATCATCAAATTCCACATGTTTAGAGAGAAAATCCTTTGCCGTCTCAATGATGCGGAACTGCTTTTTCTTGCCAACGCTGTCCTGCAAATCTTCCATGCCAAAAAATGTCCACGATTTCACCTCGACAAAAACAACGGTTTCTCCCTCAAGGGCAATCAGATCGATCTCTCCATAAGGGGAACGGACATTGCGGGCTATGATTTTCAAGCCCGCTTTTTCCAAGGCGCGCGCCGCGCGTTCTTCGCCCTGCCTGCCCGCCTTTGAGCGGTCCATTGCGTTTTAAGTATGAGGCGTAGTCTTGGCGGGAGCGGCCCGCTTCTTGACCAACCGCTCTTTGATTCTGGCGCTCTTGCCGACTTTTGTACGGATATAATACAGTTTCGCTCTCCGCACTTTGCCGTGGCGAGTCACTTCCACTTTGACGACACGCGGCGAATGAAGCGGGAATATCCGCTCCACGCCAATGCCGTAGGAGTTTTTCCTCACCATGAAAGTCCTGCCCACGCCCGCGTTCTTTATGGCGATGACCAATCCTTCGTACATCTGAATACGCTCGGTTTTGCCTTCAACAATCTTAAAATGAACCTTAACCGTATCGCCAACATTGAATTCATCAATTTCTTTCTTCATCTGAGCTTCTTCAATGGCTCTAATTTCGTTCATCTTCTCCCCTTTGCATTTCTGCTATATCATCTATAATTTTGCGGGTTTCCGCGTCAAACCGATGTTCTTCCAAGCCTTTTTTGATTAGATCGGGTCTAAACGCCAGCGTTTTCTCAACCTGCTTGCGCAATCGCCACCGCCGTATGTTTTCATGGTGCCCAGACAGCAGAATATCGGGCGCTTTGAGCGTACCATACTTTTCGGGTCTTGTCCACTGGGGATATTCCAAAAGTCCGCGCCCAAAACTCTCTTCTTCGAGCGACAAAGGGCTGATGACCTGTTCAACGAGCCGGTACGTCGCGTCTATGACCACAAGCGCCGCGACCTCGCCAGAAGACAGCACATAATCCCCCACAGAAATTTCATCGTCAACATAGGCGTCTATTATCCGCTGATCCATGCCCTCGTAGCGCCCGCACAACAACACCAACTCCTGCTCCGCAGCAAGCCCATGCGCGACGGCTTGGGTGAAGCTCCTGCCCGAAGGCGTCAGGTACACCACTCTTTTTTTCACCGCAGAAGCGACCGCAGGCGCGACCACCGTTTCCTCATCACCATCCCTGCCACCAGATAACGGACGCGATTCAAAGCGGTTTTTCACGCCCACGTATTCAAGAGCGCGGCCCACAGGTTCGGGCAACATCAACATACCCGCCCCGCCCCCGTAGGGAGCGTCATCGCAGACCTTGTGCCTGTCAAAGGCAAAATCCCGGATATTCACGGACTGATACGCCACCAGCCCCCGTTCTATCGCCTTCGCCATGATGGAATGGCGCATAAATGCGTCAATAATATCGGGAAACAGGGAAAGCGCCGTATACTTCACTCTAAAATCCACTTGCGCAATAGTTCCGCTCTGTTACGCTCAATATCAACGACGCCAAAAAACTCGTTTCTAAACGGCGCAAACCGCTTTTCTCCATTCAGAAGGCGGATTTCAACAAGACTTCCGCCGCCGCCTTCCACCACGTCAAGGATATCGCCCACTTTCTCGCCAGCGCAAAACACTTCCAAAAAACGCAAATCCTCAACGTAGAACTCGCCCGCTTTAAGCGGCGCCGCTTCCTCGCGTGAAATGATAAATTCCGCGCCGGACAACAACCGCGCTTCTTCAGGCGTATCAACGCCCGCGAATTTCACGGCAAGACTCTTGGAGAGCGCGACAGTCTCTTCAATCTCGTAAAACTTCTCTTCATGTTCCTTGCGGAGAACAACGTTTTTAAGCCGCTCCAAATGTCCGTATTCCCCGGACAGAGACCGCACCTTTACAAAACCCTTGATCCCAAACGGAGCGCCGACAAGTCCCGCCGCAAAATGTTCGGTCAGTCGAGTATCTCCAACACCGTCCGTTTGCCGGTCCTCGCGGAGGCGGCCTGCAACACCGTCCGTATGGACTTTGCGATTCTGCCATGCTTGCCGATGACTTTGCCAATATCTTCAGACGCTACTTTTAATTCCAGAATAGTAGATTTTTCACCTTCTATAACGGCGACATCCACCTGAGAAGGATCATCCACCAAAGATTTTGCAATATATTCGACCAAATCTTTTTCCACACCTATACCTTTGCAGTCCGTGCCTTTTTGTTCAGCAATGCACGCGCCGTCTCGCTCATAGTCGCGCCTTTTTGCAACCATTCGTTCACTTTATCCACATTAAGAACCAACTGTCGCTCCTCAGCTTCCACTGGATGGTAGTAACCGAGTTCTTCAATTGCCTTTCCGTCACGAGGGGCGCGGCTGTCCATAACCACGACGCGATAACACGGACGTTTCTTTGCGCCCATTTTTTTAAGCCTTATTCTGACACTCATAAATCCTCCTGAAAATAGAACCATTCCCAAACCGCGCGGAGCGGGAGTGTTGGGAAAGCTGCCCTGGATTTAAAGGGAAAAACGGGCTTTTCGCCGTTTTTCCCAAAGTCATTCCCAAAACCAACCCGAACCTTTGGTTCGCGGAACGCAACGCGCGTTTTCGGAATGTCCCAACACATGAATTGTTATTGTACGTGTCTGAATAGTTTTAGTCAAGGGGTCGACGCATTGCCTCATAAAAAATCCAATGAGCCTCCCCGCCAAGCGGCGGGAGACTAAATCTCACTGCGAATCAAAAAGAGGGCGTGCCTCAAGCGGCAACGGGGGAATATACATGCCCTGCCAAACGGCAACGAAAAAAGCGGCATCAATTATTCTTGGGGAATTCAACCGGCTCGCCCGACTCGTCCGGCAAGCCTTTGTCTATGCGGGCGGCGAGCTGGTGAAGCTCAAGCCGAAAAGGAAGGCGCTCGCTCACCGCAAAAGACTTGCTATTAAAAAAATCAGGTGGTTTCGCCGCTTTCTATCATGGCCCGGACTTGGTCGGTGAAATGCTTCGG
>JAIRTS010000210.1 GCA_031254795.1 Treponema sp. | reverse complement strand
CAACAAGGAGAAAGAAATGGCGTTTGGATTGCATAGTTACCCGGTGGTGTACCGGTCAAAATTCGATAACGGAGTTTGGACGGGCGGTTATGAAGAAAAGCCGCATAAAACGCCGGCGGAAGAAGCGAAGTTAAGCGAAGCTGAACTGGAAAAGCTGGAGAATTCCCGTAATTTTTACGATGATATGCCTCTGGTCGGGTATACCACCCAATACGGGCTGAGCTGTTTTGAGGGCCTCAAAGCCTTGCCCCAAAAAGACGGCGGACTCGCCATCTTTCGTCCCGATCAGAACGCGAAACGGTTTTGCAAATCAATGAAAGGACTGTATATGCCGCCCTTTCCAGAGGATGAATTTGTCAAAGCCTGTGTGGAAGTTGTGAGACGCAACGCGGAGCTTGGGTTTCGACCGGTTTATAAAAAGGAATGGGAAAAAGATTCCTTTATGACGGCGGACTCCGTTTACATACGCCCGTTCTCGTACTCAGAAGGCGGCGTGGGCGTCTCCTTATCGAAGAAACCCTGGGTCGTGATTGTAACGACGCCGGTCAGCGCCTATTTCTCCGGCGGCTCGTCTGACGCGGTTGTCACCGAGCGCATCCGGGCGACGCCTAAAGGCACGGGCTGGATAAAAGCGGCTTCCAATTACGTGATTTCCGCGCTTGCCAAGCACGAAGCCGCCGAGGCGGGCTACATGGAGTGCGTCTATCTTGACGCGACTCACCGGAAATACGTTGAGGAAGGCTCTTCCTGCAATATTTTCTTTTACCTGAAATCAGGCGAACTCGTAACGCCGGAACTCGGCGACACGATCCTGCCCGGCATCACACGCGCGAGCGTCATAGAGCTTGCCCGCGATAAAAACGTCGCGGTGTCCGAGCGGAAAATCTCCATTGAGGAGGCGCTCAGCGAGACAAAAGAATGCTTTGTCAGCGGCACCGCGGCAGGCGCCACCCCCATTGAGTCCCTCACCTACCAGGGCAAAAAGGTTGTTTTCAACGAGAGAAAAACCGGCGGCTTCACGGCGGATATACGCGACACCATCAAGGGGCTACAGTACGGTACGTTGCCTGACACGAAAGGCTGGATGGTGAAGGTGGCGTAGGCGTCCATACGGCGGCACGGCGGGGTTGCATTCCAAAATTATCGGAGGATAGCATGAGTGACGATATGGACGATACTGACGATTTTGATGATATGGGTGATTTCGACGATATGGGCGATACTACAGATTGTCCAGAGTGCGGGAGTGAAAACGCTTATTTTAATGGTTTTAATTACGAATGCCCTGATTGTGATTATGAATGGGGCTATGAAGATGAAATTGATGAATGATGAATAGTGAATGCCCGCCCTGCGCGGGGCTGGCATGAGCCGGCTGAAAACCATGTTAGTTTTCAACTGGCTCACATGAGCCCTTTTTTAAGCGGCTAAAAAGTTGAGCTGAAATATTTAAAATACACGGTGAAGAAATCGTCTTTCAGCTTGTCGCTCGTGATAAAATGACTGTTTACCTTTTGTCCCATAATATAGCTTAACCAGTAGGAAGAATAGGCGCTCTCAACAAAACCGGCGTTTGTCTCATCCGCCTGACTTTCTTCAACCGGGCGCAGCACCAGTACGTTGGAGCCGACCGCAATGGGTCTTGACGCGGCGTTCAGGGGCGTAGAAAAAGCGGTTTGCCAGAAATTTTCGTTTGAAGCCGCGCCCGAAAGCTCCGCTATGGAAGAATCAAGCGGCGGAAGAAGTTGATTGCCGCCGTAATTGAGAGGAACAGGGCCAAACTGTTTTTTCTCAAGCGCTTTCTCGCTGACAACATCATCAAAATCCCGTGTTTGACTGTCAGCGACAAAAGCGTCGGCTTGTTTGATAAACCAGTCTTCCACCCGCCCGCGCTCAAAGTCCATGATGTAGGCTTTGATTTTTTGAACAACCGCGGCGTCAGTGACATCCGCCGGACGCGGCTCTTCTTCGGCTCTAAAGAACGTCCAGCCCGCGTCCGTTTTTATAATGGAACTGAATCCTCCCCTGGCAAGCGCGATCACCGCCTCGCGCTCCGCCGCGCCGGGGACTTCTGAGGTGAGCTCAAACGCCATCTTGACGCCCATATCCCCGCCCTTTTCGGATGTTGATGAGTCAACGGAATAGTTTCTCGCCGCTTCCTCAAATGTCGCGGCGCCATTCTGAACGCTTTCCAAAACCTGCGTGGCTTCGGACTCGCTTGCCTTTACCGTTATTTTTGAAAGATGAACCGTTTGAAAGAGCGCGGCGTTTGAAGAGGCGAACGCTATTACTTCAGACTCAGGGTAGGCGTCCAACGAAAAAGAAACCATCTCGAACGTTCGTTCCGGCGAAGCCATCGCCTTGACAAAAGGCGCTTCTTTGGAAGAAACCAGCAAACCCGTCATATCGTTGATGTAGCGTTCCGTGATGATCTCTTCCTGCACTTGCCTCCACAACGCGGCGCGGGAAGCGTTGTCCAGTTGCCGGTACTTGATTGCCGAGAACTTGCCGTTGTCCTGAAACTGGGGAAGGCTCGCGACCTCGCGATCCACCACCTCATCAGGAATGGAATACCCTACGCGCTTCATTTCCTGCAAAATCGCGGTATGAACCACGGTTTGTTCAAAAGCGGCGCGCCAAATTTGGTAATTTAGATAGGGATTGCTGATATCCTGCCCGGCATTCTGTTGATTCCTCGTGATGCTCTCCCGTATTTGCGCGAAATACCCGCCCGGTGTATAGGTTATGGGCGTTCTATCGTACGTTCCAAAAGTCAGATCAAACGAGCTGCCCAACCCCACGCCCGGAACAAACGCCGGTACAAACACGAACGCGATAATGACGATAACCAAAACGACGATGGTTCCTATAAAAAGAGCAGGGTGCGCCTTAAACCGGCGTTTAAACTCCTCTATTGACGAATCTTCAATTTCGGGGCGCGATTTTTTTTCTTTAAAAGCCATGATTTCCTCTCATATCAAATTCAAGTTAGTCATTTTATCATACGTAATGCGTACGTGTCAATGAACCACAATGAGACATCTCTTCCTCCCGTAGCCGGATATAAAAAAAGCGGCGCTGTCCCGTCGAACAAACAACTTCAAATGCATTCGGGAAGTATGCCGCCCGCGGAACTCAAGCCTCTTTCCAGAGCCTAGCAGCCCATAAATCGTGGTTTTTACGCCACTTTGTGTCGCAAAAACCTACAAGCGCAACAGGGCTGCTGGGAAGACATCGCTCTCTCTGAAAAGGTCGTAACGGAACTCACGCGGCGGCGCCAAAGCTACGCTCTCTCTTCCAGCAAGAGGGTCACCGTGTGGTTCAAGAACTCTTGGAACAGAACCACCAGGCATCCCTCCTGTAGCGGCAACCCTTCTCCTCTGCCGACTTTGAGAATTTCCGGCAGGACGTAACGTCTAAATAGGTATAAAATGAGATAAATATGGCGGCATTCCAGCGAGAACAATGACAAGAAGCAAACGGAGTGTAGTCCTCGCCGCGAAGGAACGGCATGAACTTGATGTGCCCGCGAAAAGCGGGTAATGTTCTAAAAATACGAAAGACCATTGAGCGGCGGTTCAAGCGGGATGGAGTCCAATAACGTTCCGGCTGTTTACGAGATGTGCCGGATTGCACGTTTTACCTATATTCATATTCAGAACATCCCAAGCGGTGTTATTTCTTTACCCTATAACGAATTAGCGTTGCCGGTTCGGTGGATTTATACAACTACAAATTTGCGGCATTGCGGCTGTGATTGCAATATCCGCAAAAGGGGTCTGTATGAGGGTAAAGGATGT
>JAIRTS010000007.1 GCA_031254795.1 Treponema sp. | reverse complement strand
TATTTTTACTTTTGGCGTACGAATCTTTGAAAAAATTGGCTCCGGCAATATGTGAGCGTCCAGTGTCATATCGGCCATAACTATACTCCTTGGTTGCCATTGTAGCTTGATATTGATTTTCTCTCAACTATATGTCGTTATAAAATCCTTCACAGCAATACGGAAGCCATCGGTTTGCGTCTGACAGCGGCCGTCATTGCGAAGGCGCAGGGCGAAGCAAGCCGGTTTCAGAACCACCCGGCAATGGATTGCTTCGGCGCTCCGCGCCTCGCGATGACATTGGCACGGATTGTCTGACACCGGAGAAAGTGTCTGGCGCCGTGCGGGGTGTCGGGTGTCTGGTAAGCAGTTTTACCGTAATACAGTCAGCGCCTACTTGACATTCGCTTTCTATCATTGTAGCATATACATAACGCGAGAGATTAGCTCATGTGGATAGAGCGTCAGCCTCCGGAGCTGAAGGCGGCAGGTTCGAGTCCTGTATCTCTCATAGAGTTGCATTTTATTCGCAGTGGGGTCTAATGCCACCTATACCCTAATTCAAAATAATGCGGAGCAGTCGATCTTCCTGAAGATAAACGTCATATCATGCCCCGGTGATATGGGTAAAATCCAGCCTCACTCTAAAAGCTAAGCCGTTGACCGCCGTCTTGGCAATTCCCAAAAGTCCTTCATCTCTCGCGCAAACCGTTCGCATACTTCGTTGAGCCGGCGCGTCCCGTACGCCGCCCGCTTGCGCCTGCCGCGATTTTGCAGCCGCCGCTTCGGGTTTACCCGCGTTGTTTAGCCGGCTGCCTCGTAACCCGCCTCCGCAATAGATGCCTTTATGCTTTCAAGCGTAACGCCGTCCTTGTGATCCACAACGGCTCTCTTGTCTTTAAGGCTCACCTTGGCGGATTTGACGCCGTTTATCGCTTCAAGCGCCTCCTTTACATGCTTCACACAGTGTTCGCAGGACATGCCTTCTATGGTTACTGTTGTTTTCATAACGCCTCCGTATGACGCCATTTTATACTTTCACAAGCAGTATGGTCAACACGCTTCGGCGCGGGCGGCGAATTCGGGCGCTTTGCCGGCGAATTTTTCAGCAACTTTTTCTTTGAAACACCGTCTAAACCAATACTATGATTTCTTTACCAAAACAGACGTTATCAGAACTATGCCAAAGCGCGGCCATGAAATTCAAAAATCGAACGGCGTTTGAGATGTACCATGACGAATGTACCTATAACCGCGTCACTTACAGGGAATTGGGCAAAATGACGCGGCAATTCGCCTCTTTGCTTGTTTTGCTAGGCGTAAGACCTGCTGACCGCGTTATGATCATCGCTGAAAATCGCCCTGAATGGGCTATAGCCTATTTCGGCGTCGCCCAGGCCGGCGCCGTGAGCGTTCCGGCGCTCATTGACTTTTCCTGTGAACAGCTAAAAACCATTATCAGCCACGCCGGGCCTTCCGCAATCTGCGGGACGGAAAAGACCATGTCGAAAATAGCGGAAGCGCTGGGAGGCGCCGCGTCGCCGGGCATGCTGGCGGCGATTCCGGTCATCTACCTTGACAGCATTGAAAACATGGGCAAAGACACCTATATGCGCGAGCCTGGCGCGAGTCTTCTCGTCTCAATCCGAGGCAACGTGAAACGGCTTTTTCTGGACGATAGAGACCGCTATAGAGACTGCTTTCCAGATACGAAAGAAGACGGCTTGGCGACGATTGTGTACACATCGGGAACGCTCGGCGACAGCAAAGGGGTCATGCTTTCCAACCGCAATCTATTGTGGACCGCGCAAGCGGCCTGTAAAAAAATGAAAATATATCCACGCGACCGTTGCCTTTCGGTTATTCCGCTTGCCCATACATACGAATGTACTATGGGCTTGATAAGCGCGATTCTCAACGGAGCGTCAACCGTGTACCTTGACAGGTCTCCGTCTCCATCCGTTTTGATGGGCGCAACTCAGGCGTTGAAACCAACTGTGATGCTTGTGGTTCCGCTTTTTATTGAGAAGATATATTACTCCCGCATTGCGCCGCGTCTTTTCAAGAGTTTCCTGTACCGGTTTCCACTTACCCGCCGCATGGCGATACTCCTCGCCGGACGCAAGCTCCTCTCGTTTTTTGGCGGCGGCTTGCGATTTTTGGGTGTGGGCGGAGCGCCGATTGCCGAGGAAGTCGAGCGTTTCCTGTGGAAGGCGCGGTTTCCTTACGCGCCGGGCTATGGCCTTACAGAAGCGTCGCCGCTTGTGGCGGGCGCCGCGCCGTACCGGTTCCTGTTCCGATCCGTAGGCAAGCCGCTTGCGGGCATGGATGTACGCTTGGCGCCTATTGACGAAATTCAGCAGGAGGCGTTTGATGAAAGCGCAAGCGCTTGCGGTGAAATTCAGGTTCGGGGACCCAATGTGATGCTTGGCTATTACCGTAATGAGCGGAAAACCAGAGAGGCGCTTGCCGAAGACGGGTGGCTTAAAACAGGCGATTTAGGCTATTTTGACAGGAAGGGCTATCTCTATATTCGGGGCAGGATAAAAAACATGATTTTATCTTCCTCCGGCGAAAACATTTATCCAGAAGAAATTGAAACATTGCTGGGGCGTTCGCCCCTTGTGGAGGACGCTCTTGTCCGCCTGAGAAAGAACAGAGAACTCATCGCGTTCATTTTTCCCGCCGCTTTCGTCCGCTCCGAAACCGCAAACGCCAAACTTCCCCCTGAAAGCCTTGCGGAAAAGCTGGAAGAATTCAGGCGATACCTGAATAGACAGCTTGCATCCTTCTCCCGCATAGACCGTATTGAAATTCTGAGAAAACCGTTTGAAAGAACACCCACCGGAAAGATCAAGCGATTTTTGTATACATGAGCGTCTCAAGCCGCCAGCCGCTTAACTCTGCGAATTCAGACGTCGCCTTATACGGGCAATGGCCTCGCTTGCTTCGGTATATGAGGGATTGATGCGCAACGCCTGCTGGTAAGCTTCCTGCGCCGGCGCGTAGTCGCGGGACGCTTCACGAGCGATGCCTAGCCGGTACCACCACAGCGCGATATTCGGCTCCAAGCGAACCGCCACCGAATAGGCGATATCCGCGCGCCGGTACTTTCCCTCCATCCGGTAAATTTCTCCAATAAAGAAATACGCGGTCGAAAAGCGGTCATTGTTGCGCGGAGCGGCGCTAAAGGCGTTGACAAAGCGTTGCATGGAAACAAGCGCCTTTTCGTAATCATCCAGATAAAAATACGCTTCGCCCATGATCTCGTTGAGACGGTAGTCATTTGGGTACAGCGCAAGCCCTCTCTCCCCCCATACGATAACATCACGGTAGTTTTTAAGACGTTGCAACGCCCATGTAAAAACGGTATATGAATCGGCGGTGGCTATTTTTTGGTCGATTTCGGACATGCAGATACGGACGGCTTCATTGTAGTACCTGTTCGCTTCAGACAGGCGATCCTGCGCTTCAAGTTCCCGTCCAATGCGGTACTGTCGCAAAGCGTCAGGTTTCGGGGAAGTTTGCGCGACAAGAACATCGACAACAATCAATAAAAAAAGAAGAAAAAGAGAACTTGGCTTCATATAATGAAATATACCCGTCATTTGGCAAAATGTCAAGCAACAGCCGCAATAGCCGCGACACAGCCGCCGCCGCGATAGCCGTCAGGCGAGCGTAACCCGCCCGTGTAATTTTCAACGGCGAGTACGGCTAGCGCTTTCACAGGCTACGCCCGCCGCATCCGCGCCGCCATTACTCCGACAATGAGGCAAGATAATCCGATAATTTCTTGCCGAATCCATCCTGAGCGTGGCCGATTTTTGTCACCGCGCTTCTGACACACCAATTTTCAGCCTCGACAAGCGTTGT
>JAIRTS010000004.1 GCA_031254795.1 Treponema sp. | reverse complement strand
GGCGCGATAAGACTCGCGCGGAGCAGGTTGAGCCACGGATCACGGCGCACCATAAACAGATCGGGCAGGGTATTGGAAGCGCCCGCCGCCTGTATCTTCACGTCCTGATCCGATTCATTAGAAGGCAACGCTGTTGGTACGAGAATAATGTTGAGCTTTTCCTTGATGATCTGGAACACCTTCCAATCCGCTGGCGGAGGACCCGCCTCGGTAACCGCAGCCCCATACCATAGTTCAATGGTAACGGGCGCGTCGCCCTCATCGGCTCCGCTCTTTTTACTGCAACTTACGAACAACAACACCGCCGCTATTGCGAGAAAAACCACTTTTTTTATGGCTTTCATTTGAACCTTTTCAAAAACGCGAACTGCGTCTGGGTTGCTTTTGGAAAAGGTTTTGGAAGAAACAGCGAAAAGCCCGTTTTTTCCCTTTAAATCTACTTTCCCAAACCTGGAGTTTTGGGAAAGGCTCATGTTTTTCATTGTAAACATTATAAACCTCCTATATTTATCCTTTCACGCTGCCTAGCATGGTTCCCTTGGTAAAATATTTTTGAATAAACGGATACGCGATGATCATTGGGATCGCCGACATAAACACGCTCGCCGCTTTTATCGCCTGAACATTTGCGTTGCCAAACGCGCGCACCTCGACAAATTCGTTCATTCCGCTTGCCATAAGAATGTTTCTAAGCAATATGGGCAATGGTTGCAAATTGTTATTATTGAGGTAGAGCATCGCGTGAAAGAAGTCGTTCCAGAACGAGACGCCATAATAAAGGCCGATAGTCAACAATATGGGCTTGGAAACCGGCAGTACGATGCTCAATAACACGCGCAGTTCCGAAGCACCGTCAATACGCGCCGATTCTTTTAGCTCGTCGGGAATGCCCTCAAAGAACCCCCGCATGATGAGGCAATTATACGTGCTTATCGCCGCAGGCAGAAATATCGCCGCCAGATGATTGGTCAAACCAAGTTTGGTCACCACAAGATACGCCGGAATAATGCCCACATTGAACAGGTACGGCATCAAAATAAGAATATTCAGAAATTTTCTGCCCGGCAGCGTTTTGACCGAAAGCACATAGGCAAGCGGAATTGTCAGAAATAGAGATGTCGCCACTCCGAATACGAATATTTTAAGACTGTTCAGAAACGAGTTCAGAAAACCGTTGTTTCCCAACAACGCCTCATACGCGGCGGTTGACCACATCCACGGAGGCAAAAACATGCCCTTAAGGTTGCTCCCTATAAAATCATTCGGCCTGAAAGACAAGGTGATGACGCTCCACATGGGGATAGCCACTATCACCAGTATAAATATTAGAAGAATGTCAAGCGCCACATAAAAGACAAAATCTCCTATTGTAAGGTAAATGTCTTTTCCTTTTATGGTCATTTTCATGTACCCATAGGCGGTGTACGTATTTTTCATATTGACTCCTATCGTTAAAATAAAGAAGAATCCGACACTTTTTTGACCAGATAGTTTGACAGCCAGATGGTAAAGAGGCCGATGATTCCTTTGAAAATTCCGACAGCGGTCGCAAGTCCGAATTGAAATTCCAGCAAACCCTGCCGGTATACCCACGTGTCGATGATATCCGCCACACTGTAAACCGGTATCGAATAGAGCATGAATATCTGGTTGAAGCCCGCGTCAAGGATGGTGCCGAGCCGCAAAAGCACCACCATCACGATAACCGGACGGATAGAGGGCAACGTGATGTACCACACCTTCTGGAAGGCGCTTACGCCTTCAACCACCGCAGCCTCGTAAAGAGAAGGGTCAATGCCCATAAGCGCCGCGATAAATATAATGGCGCTCCACCCCATTTCCTTCCATGCGTCAGAGAGAATCACAATCCACGGAAAAGTTTTTGTGTCCGTCAAAAAAGCGACTGGTTGTTTGTTGAACATTTTAAGCATGTCGTTTATAATGCCGTCGCCGGGCGCGAGCAACACCAGCAGAATGCCGTACATGATAACCCATGACAAAAAGTGCGGAAGATACGCCAAAGTTTGAACGATTTTGCTTAGTTTAAGATGGATGCATTCATAAAGCGCGACGGACAAAAGGATTGCGGCTGGCACGCTGACAATAAGTTTTCCAAAACTGTAAAACAATGTGTTCCGCAACAATTCCCAGAAATAGAATGAATGAAAAAACGTTATAAAATGTTGAACCCCAACCCACTTGCTTCCCACAACGCCGTCAAGAGGCATAAAATCCTTAAAAGCGATTTGTCCGTTCCATATCGGGATATACTTAAAAATAATATAGTACGTCAATGGGATGATCAACAGCAGATACACCGAAAGGTGCCGGCGAAGTTCCCGTCCCAATTTCGTTCCGGATTTTACCACTTTTCCCATATTACCAACCTCTTGAAAAGTGAGTATACCATTGGAATATGATAAAATACGGGCGGTTTATTGGATTTTTCCGACAGCGATTTTCGAGGGCGTATACGCGGCGGGCGAGCTGCGTACACGCGCGCTTTGCGGCGAAAAATTGCGTTTTCACAAGGAATTTGCGCGGAAATATCAGTTCCCGCGCGACTCTATTTTCTAAGCCAGCCCGGCGACTTGCCATAAATCTTTTTGAATACGCGACAGAAATACGCCTGATCCTGAAAACCGGTTTTATCCGCTATCTGCGCTATGGTGTCGCCTGAATGTATGAGCAGTTCCACAGCCATAAACACGCGGTAATAGTTGAGGTATTCCCACAGAGACATACCCATTTCCCGGCGGAAAATCCTTGTCAGGTAATCCTCGCTAATGCCGACCGCGTCCGCGAGTTTCCACCGGAAAATATGAGAATGCGCGTGCTGATTGAAATAGAGAATGGCTTTTTTTACCAGTACGCCGGTAAATAAAGGAAGAATAGCGTCTCCCGCCGCAATAGCCCGTACGCGGGCGCAGAACGCGGGCGAACCGGCGACAGACCGGTTGCACAACACCACCCGCGAGTATTTGCCGAGTTCCTTCACCGCTTCGGGCGCCGTGATATGCTCAGGTATCACGATGACCGGCGTCATTGCCGTCACCGGATGGTTGCGGACGGTTTTTATCATCTCAATATCAATGACGCCGAGACAGATGAGATCAGGCGCGGTTTTGGACACCGTATTAATGAAGTCTTCCGATGAAGCGACCTGCACCAGTACATCGCCGTCTATCCATGAAGAGAGGAGTTCTCCATTGGACAGCTCGCCAACCTGTAAGTCGTCCTTTGTCCCGATGAACAGAACGGCGCTCTTTTTGCTCTGGCGGCTTCTTTCTTCTAAAGCGTGGCTTATGGTTTCGCCGGACAGGCTTTTCCCAAAGCATAGAAACGGAATTTGGAAGAATTCCTGGTGGGATTTGAACAAATCAAGAATACCCGAAACAGCGCGGAGGGAGGGGGGGGATTCTTCTAACTTGTCCGCAATATCGGCATTCCACAGGATAAACACCGTTTTTCCGTTTGGCGCTTTTTCCATGTTCTTTATAATAGGCAAGCCAAAAGCCGCCTTCGCGTCAAAAGGAACGTCTGAAAGAAGCAATATACGCTTGTTTTTAACATCTTCGGTTTTTGCCGGAAACGCCGCCGTTTGTCCTGAAAATGTCGTCCAGGGAAGCGTAACCGAACAATACCCTTCGCCGCAGACTATTGTTCCGTGGTGCATGAGGATGATTCGTTCTATCATAATAAAAATATGCTTCGCCAATCCCTCACCGGAGCCGTTAAAATGGACTTCAAGCCCCTGCCAGCGATAACGCGCTTTGACGGTACCGTTGTATTCTGTCCTGATAAGCGCGAAAACGCCGGAAAGCCGCTCTTCATCTCCTTGCAACAAGGGGAACTCCCCTTCCAACTCAGGCAGAACGTCGCTTATATTAAACAGGGTTTTCTTGAATGAAATTTCATCTGTCTGGGAAACCGTCAACCCTATCAACCGGTGAACCTTGTTTTGTCGCTCTTTCGCGGCATTTTCGAGCGCCTTGACCGCCTTGAGTATCGCGGGATTTTCGTCCGGTTGTATGCTCGCCTCAAGCGTTTTAATAGCGCCAACCACTTCCTTGAACGGCTCATCTAAATTATTGCCCACAGCGGCGAAAAATTCGGTCTTTGCATGTTCGGCTCGTTCGGCAAGCTGTTTCGCGCGGTACGTTTCCTCAAAAAGAAAAATGCCCTTGAGAGCGTTGCTCACTGCGGATCGAAGCTCCTCCAGAATAACTCCGTCAAAGAACTCGATATTGTGAACAAAATATCCCAGCGGTTGGTTTTCGATAAACAGGGGCTGCACCAAAAAGATTCCGTTCTGATAGCGGTCCTGAATGCCAGCGGGGAAAAGCTGCCGGGCAGGGAAAAGTTGGGCGCCGTCGCTGACCCCCGCCGAAGAAAAACAGCCGATACATTCCGAGACATGCTCGTCTTTGTAAAGCGCCAGACACGCGGTGTAAACGCCTATTTTCGGCAGGCACCGCGCAAGGCTTTCTATCAGAGATTTTCTGTCTTTTGTCCCAAGCAATTCGCATTTAAGGGAATTCAACGCGCTGTTCCGCTGTTCCCTTTCATGCAGAAACAGAACATAGCGCTGCTCCTGCATGCCGGAAACGAGCCGGTATGTTTCCGCGGCAATGGCTCTCAATTTCTTATCGTCAAAGGAAGAAGAGAGCCTTTCAAAGACATAATTGATCACCTCAAAGGAATAGCCGATATCCTCCTGATATTCAAAAAATGCGATAAACTGCTTCGACACCGTTTCAAAAAACAGGTCTTCTTTCCCCTGTAAAAGCGCGTTGACAAGGGGAAGCGCGAAGACTTCTTTTTCTTCCTCATCCAAACTTCTTTGTATAAGCCCATCTTTGGCATAGGCGCCGCCTTGCCTCTCATTCTCTCTGATGACAAGGCGGCACTGCAACGTCGCATCGGATATGGGTGAAGCCGGCCTTTCCAGCAGGGTTTTAAGTGTTTTGAACGATTCCCGGCTCAGTTTTGTATAGGGTATTTCCACAGTTGAAAAAGGCTTTATCTTGCTTTCTGTGCTGTTGTTAAAACCGCCCGCGCGGTAGCAAACCGGTTGGGAATAGCCTTGTTTCTGAAGGTAATAAATCGCGGGCAGGGTCATCAGATCGCTTGAGCCTATCAGGGTGTCAAAATCCTCGCCTGGTCTTAACCCCCGCCCCGAAAAAAGCTGGGCGCATGCGACAGAGCCACTGTTCCAATCAAAGGGATCGCTCACGAGCCTTGCGTTGTAAGGCAATCCCGCTTCTTCAAGCGCGTCACGGAATCCGAGGTACCGGTCTATCGCCGACGCGTGGGTGTTCGGTCCCTGTAAAAACGCGATGTTCCGCGCCCCGTTCTTAATAAAGTGGCGCGTCAGGTTTTTCATACCCTCATATGCGTCAAAACGCACGCACGGATGCCCTTCGAGTTTGTCCGCAATGGTTATAAAGGGCAGACGTTCAAAAGCGTGGTGAAAATTTTGGAATTCCGAGAAACACGAACAACCCAAAGAAGAACTCCAGCTTATCAATCCCTCTAGATTATGGGCGTTCGCCAACGCATAGATCGGATTCCGCAGGTATTCAAGATCGTTCAATGAGTTGAGTTTACCGCCTGGAAAAACAAAAAGGTCCACCTTTTCCGCCATCGCGTCCTGAGCGAAATGCGACCATACGCCTCTCGCCGAGCCGGTATGTATTGAAGCGAGAACCAAGCCGATTTTCTTTCTTTCTGCCATAGATCATAATTATATATCATGTTTTGTATTTTGCAAGAAGTTTTCGCTATCGAGAGGTTGGTTTCTGTGATTTCGCTAAAGGCTCTGATTTCAGGCGGCAGGATGCGTCGGGTGTTGAGCGGATAGTCCGTGTTGCGATAAACAAGTGGGTTTAGATGAAGAGGCGCCATGCTTACCGGGCAGGCGGTTTGCGCGTATAGTGATTGTTAGTCGAGTTTGTTCCAAAACCAACCGAGTTTTGGAATAAACTCGATTTATACACGCTTACTCACCCTATGGAGAAAAGTCAGAAAAATACAATATTTGTCTTGAATTTTATCGCGATTCTTGAGTATGATATCCATCAATCGTTTATTTATAGGCGGGATTGTTTCAAAGCGCAGGGTGTGGCCGGCGAACAAGGCTCGCGTGAGAACCACAGGTTCGACGGGACGTTGACCTAGACATTGCGAATAATATATGAGCCTGTTTCAAAACGTGAACTACGTTTGCGAACTATGTTCGGGGTAGATTTTGGAACAGTCTCATATATTAAGGAGAAAAATATGAAACTTGATGTCCGGTATGCGGAGCATCCGGAAGATGCGTCGCGGTATGATACTAAAAAGTTGCGGGAACGTTTTCTTTTTGAAAAGATTTTTATTGAAGACGAGATAAGCCTGTGTTACACCCACGTTGATCGCGTGGTGTTCGGCGGGGCGGCGCCGGTCAGCAAGGAACTTCGGCTTGAAGGCGGCAAAGAATTCGCCTCCGATACGTTCCTTGAACGGAGGGAGCTTGGAGTCATCTGCATTGCGGGCGAAGGGTCGGCAAGCGTGGATGGAGCCGAGTATCCCATGAAAAAAGGGGACGGTCTGTACGTTGGGAAAGGCGCGAAAGAGGTTGTTTTCAAGGCGATCAGAAATCCAAAATTCTACCTTGCAAGCAGTCCCGCTCACGCAACGTATCCTACGGTGTTCATTCCCATTGAAAAAGCCAATCCCCGCAAGCTGGGAAGCCCGTCTGCCGCGAATGTCAGAACCATTTATCAGTATGTACATCCTGCGGTTTGCAAAAGTTGCCAGCTTGCTATGGGCATGACCGTTCTTGAAGAAGGCTCAGTGTGGAATACTATGCCAAGCCACACCCATGAACGCCGCATGGAAGTTTACGTCTACTTCGACATGAAGCCTGACGCGGCGGTTTTTCACATGCACGGCGCTCCGCAGGAAACCCGCCATCTGGTGATCACCAATGAACAAGCCGTGATTTCGCCTTCATGGTCTATTCATTCGGGAGTGGGCACGTCGTCCTACACGTTTATTTGGGCCATGGCTGGTGAAAACCAGGATTTTGACGATATGGACGCTATCAAAACGATAGAGTTAAGGTAGGATGGTATGGCGTTACAAGATCATTTTTCCCTGACGGGCAAAGTGGCGTGGGTTACCGGAGCGTCGTACGGCATCGGGTTCGCCATCGCCGAAGCGTTGGCTGAAGCGGGCGCAAAAATCGTATTCAATGACATTGGTCAAGCCCAAACTGACAAGGGGCTTGCCGCCTATAAGAAAGCGGGAATTCCGGTTCACGGCTATGTCTGCGATGTTACGGATGAACAGGCGGTGCGGGAAACCGTTGAAAAAATTGAGCGGGATGTGGGGACGGTGGATATTCTGGTGAACAACGCGGGGATCATTAAACGCGTTCCCATGACCGAAATGTCTCCGGCGGATTTCAGGCTGGTTATAGACGTTGACCTCAACGCGCCGTTTATCGTGTCCAAGGCGGTTATCCCGGCTATGATAAAGAAAGGTGGCGGCAAGATCATCAATATTTGCAGCATGATGAGCGAATTGGGGCGCGAGACCGTCAGCGCGTATGCGGCGGCTAAAGGCGGGCTCAAAATGCTCACCAAAAATATAGCGAGCGAATACGGCGAGTACAACATCCAGTGCAACGGGATTGGACCCGGCTATATTGAGACCCCTCAGACCGCGCCACTGCGGGAGCGACAGGCGGACGGCAGCCGTCATCCCTTCGATCAGTTTATCATAGCCAAGACTCCGGCTGCGCGGTGGGGTACGCCCGATGATCTCAAGGGTCCTGCGGTCTTTCTCGCCTCGTCCGCGTCGGATTTTGTCAATGGACATATCCTCTATGTTGACGGCGGCATACTTGCTTATATCGGCAAACAGCCTTAAAATGAAATGACGGCGCAGCAACCGCACGCGGTGGTCGCGCCGAAAAAGGAGAGTATATATGCACGAAATTCTATCAAGACTGGAGCAAATAGGCGTCATTCCAGTTATAAAAATTGACGACGCCGCGAAAGCGGCGCCGCTGGCAAAGGCGCTGGCAGCCGGCGGCATCCCCTGCGCGGAAGTGACGTTCCGTACGGCTCAGGGCGCGGAAGCCATTAAACTCATCAGCGAACAGGCGCCGGAGGTCTTGCTTGGAGCCGGTACGGTTCTGACTGTCGAGCAGGTTGACAAAGCTGTCGCGGCGGGAGCGCAATTCATCGTAAGCCCGGGCTTTAACCCCAAAGTGGTCGCTTACTGTCTCGAAAAAGGCGTTCCGGTTGTTCCGGGTTGCGCAAACCCTTCGGATATGGAGCAGGCGTTGGAATTCGGTCTGGAAGCGGTGAAATTCTTTCCCGCGGAACAGGCGGGCGGGCTTGACTATATCAAAGCCGTCGCCGCGCCGTATGCGTCCCTTAAATTCATCCCCACTGGCGGCATAAATCAGGACAACGTTGGCGCATATACCCGCTTTGAAAAGATTCTCGCGTGCGGCGGCTCATGGATGGTGAGCGCAGACCTCATCAATGCGGGCAATTTCGATAAAATCACCGCGCTGTGCAAGGAAGCGGTGGAACGGATGATCGGTTGTTCCATGACCCATATTGGAGTCAACTCGCGGGATGAGGCGGATGCGTGGAATTCCGCGAAACTGTTTGAAACGATGTTCAAATTCGCTTCCCGCGAGACATCTGTGTCGATTTTCGCAAGCGAGGAGATAGAAATTATGAAGGGGCCCGGTATGGGTACCCATGGGCATATCGCCATTGCGGTGAACAGCGTACTGAAAGCGCGATATCACCTTGAACGGCAGGGCGTGGTCTTTAACGAGAAATCCGTCAAGTACACGCCGTCAGGACGGCTCAATCTTATTTACATACAAGATGAAGTCGCTGGTTTCGGAGTACATTTGGTGCAAAAGCAATAAGGGGGAGCAACACACCGTCAGGACGGCTCAATCTTATTTACATACAAGATGAAATCGCCGGTTTCGCGGTATACTTGGCGCAAAAGAAATAAGGAGGAACACATGGGAAAAGTAATCACATTCGGAGAGATCATGTTGAGGCTGGCGCCGGAAGGGTACCTCCGTTTTTTGCAAGCCTCTTCCTACGGCGCGACCTATGGCGGCGGAGAAGCCAACGTAGCCGTGTCGCTCGCCAATTTCGGCATGGACGCGGCGT
Organism: Treponema sp.; assembly: GCA_031254795.1. Classification (GTDB taxonomy): domain Bacteria; phylum Spirochaetota; class Spirochaetia; order Treponematales; family Breznakiellaceae; genus JAIRKH01. The sequence goes on along the minus strand of JAIRTS010000004.1, from coordinate 1,531 downwards.
TTGTCACCAAATTGCCCGCGCACGACATAGGGCAGGCTGGCGTTAACAAGCTCCGTGAGGTTGGAGTGGACGTTTCTTTTATTGTACGGGGCGGAAAACGGGTCGGCATCTACTTTTTGGAAAAAGGGGCGTCGCAAAGGCCGTCAAAAGTGATCTATGACCGCGCCGGATCCGCCATAGCGGAGGCGGTTGCAAGTGACTTCGACTGGAACCGCATTTTTGCGGACGCCTCATGGTTCCACTTCACGGGTATAACGCCCGCGCTCTCGGACAATGCGGCCGCCATCTCTCTTGAAGCGTGCAAAATCGCCAAAGCAAAGGGCATTGTTGTATCCTGCGACCTTAATTACCGGAAAAACCTCTGGTCAAAAGACAAAGCCCGCCAAGTGATGGCTTCGCTCATGCCTTTTGTTGATGTGTGCATCGCCAATGAGGAAGACGCTTCGGATGTATTCGGAATCAAAGCCTCGGACACAGATGTTTCCACAGGCAAGATAAGTCATGAAGGTTATAAAGAGGTAGCCAAGACGCTTGCCGATCGTTTCGGTTTCAAGAAAGTCGCCATAACGTTGCGCGAATCGCTTTCCGCTAATGACAACAACTGGGCGGCCATGCTCTACGACGGCGCGGACTTTTTCTTCTCAAAGAAATACGCGGTGCGCGTCGTTGACCGCGTGGGCGGCGGCGACAGTTTTGGAGGAGGGCTTATCTACGGCATGTCGCAAGAATATTCCAGCCAGGAAACCCTTGAGTTTGCGGTGGCGGCGAGTTGCCTCAAACACTCCATCGAGGGCGACTTCAACCGCGTGTCTGTTGACGAGGTGAAAAAACTCGCTCAAGGCGACGGCTCGGGCAGAGTGCAACGGTAAACCGCAGTTTGACGATCCGCTCCCGAAACGGGGGCGGACGGCGCGAGGCGAGGCGTCTTTTTGCGTTTTGCAATTTTTTAGGAACGGCGTCAGCGGCGAGAGAGAATGTCGCCCTTCTGACGGCGGGGTTGTGAGGAAAACCGCGCCCTTTTAAAGGAAGAGGGAAACGGCTGAAAATGAACGGATCGACTTTCCCGCGCTCTGGACGAAGGGCTGAACAGGCGCGTGAGCCGCTTGGCTTGTCAAATTTTGCCTTTCATCAGCCTGTTTATGGACGCGGCCGCCCGCCTGCCGTCTCCCATCGCAAGGATTACGGTGGCCGCGCCCAGCGTGATATCACCGCCCGCATACACCGCGTCCAGAGATGTTTTCTGGGTTTCGTCAACGATGACGCGCCCTCGTTTGTCCGTGGCAAGGGCTGCGGTTGTCTTTGTGAGCAAGGGATTCGGCTCATTGCCGAGCGCCACGATGACCGTGTCGCATTCAAAGACATATTCGGAGCCGGCGATGGGCAACGGGCTGCGCCTGCCGGAGGCGTCCGACTCGCCGAGAGCAAACTTTTGCAGCTTCATGCCCACAACGCGCCCTCGCTCATCGCCCAGAATCGCGGCGGGACTGCGCAGAAAATTGAAGGCGACGCCCTCTTCCCCAGCGTGTTCGAC
>JAIRTS010000232.1 GCA_031254795.1 Treponema sp. | reverse complement strand
AAAGAATGAGATATGCATTTTGCCCATACGATTCCAGCCCGTCTTTTGGACTTGACCATGCCCCTAGCGCTTGTGCTATTATAGACAGGGACGAAATAAGTCGCGTGCGGCGCAGAATGACATAGGTTTTACAACGCGCAAGACGCATCAGTCTGTGTACAAACTTCATTAGAATAAGGAAAATAAATGTTCGACGAGTGCGTTATTATGGCGGGTGGATCCGGAACACGGCTGTGGCCGTTGAGTAATTCCATGAAACCCAAGCAGTTCTTGCCGGTTCCAACCGATAGAAACAACAATTTTTTCACACTTTCTCTTGAAAGAGCTTGCTCTCTTGTCAACGAAAACGGCAGAATCATTATTGTAGCGGGAAAAAATCATGTTCCGCATATTGTCAGCAGTTGCGCGGGACTCGATGAAGCGCAAAAGCGGCGGATAACGGTTATACCTGAACCGGAAGCGAAGAATACGGCGGCCGCCATAGCCTGCGCCCTTGTTTTCATTGAAAAGACCACGGCAGGGCGAAACAGAAAAATTTTTGTTATGCCGAGCGATCATCTTGTTGAGCCGAAAGAGGTTTTTACCGCGCAATCTCTGGTTTTTGCAACCCATATTGAAACGGAAAATCTCGCGATATTCGGGATTCCCCCTATTGCGCCTGAAACGGGCTTCGGTTACATTGAAGCAAACAAAAGCGACGCTGGAGAAGAGGTGGTGAAAGTCGTTTCTTTCCATGAAAAGCCAGACAAGCCCACAGCGGAACGCTATCTTGAGTCGGGTAATTTTTATTGGAATTCCGGCATGTTCGCATTTTCTTCCGGTTTTATAAAACGCGAATTCCTGAAATACGCGGAGGATGTTATCGCTCCATTTGAGGTTCTCTCTGTTCCCCAAAAAGACGCCTATTCCATTCAAGAGGGGTTGGCAATACTGGAGCGTTGGGAAGGATTGGTGGAAGCGTACAGACAAACAAAGAAAATTTCTTTTGATTTTGCCGTTGTAACGAAAAGCGCGCGGGTTATTATGAACGCCGCAATGTTTAGCTGGCGCGATATAGGCAGTTGGGATGAATACGCGGCTCTTGTCAAGGAAGATTTCTCCGCCGGTTCTTCAGAACCTGATATTTTCCGGGTTGGAAGCGGCAATACTTTTGTGGATTCGGATATACCGGTGGCGCTTTGCGGCGCCGATGACCTTATCGTTGTTGTCCGCTCAGGCAAAGATGGTTCTGTTCCGTCCGTCCTCATAGCGAAGAAGAAAGAGACGCAGGCGGTGAGCGCCATAGTCGAACAGATTAAGTCGAAGAATAGAACCGATTTGTTGTAGGAGCGAGATCAAGCGGCTTTTCGATTTCAGAAGCCGCGACCTTCAGGTATAATGAGGATGAAAAAGATGGGTATAAAAACAATAGCAAGAGCGGCGCTTCCTAACGCGCTTGTTTCCTTATATAAAAGCGTTAGATATAATAGAAATAAAATCATGCGGACGCTGCAAAAAAATCATGCCGGTATAATAGCTTCTTTTAGAGAAAAGAAGAATATAATCGCGCCCGCCGATGAGCCTTATATTGTGTGGACGTGCTGGTGGCAAGGCGAGAAAAATATGCCAGAACTTGTAAAAGCGTGTTATAATCAGCTTAAGAAGAACGCCAATGGGCATACGATAGCAGTAATAACAAAAGAAAATTACAAAAAATATATTTCTTTGCCGGAATACATTCTAGAAAAAGTGGAGAAAAAAATGATCACCATCACGCATTTGTCTGATATATTGCGGGCGAGCTTGTTATATACATACGGCGGATTATGGCTCGATTCCACGATTTTCACGACCAAGCCGTTGCCGAAATTTGCTCCTGAAACAGAGTTGTATAGCTTAAGGCGGCTTAACGACTCCAATTATATTTCAAGGAGCAGATGGACGGCGTTCTTGTTTTACGCGAACAAAAACAATCTTTTATTTGAATATCTTATGACGATTTTCTTTGAGTATTGGAAGACGAACAACAAAATGATAGACTATTTTCTTATAGACGACAGCATAGCCATCGCATGCAATGAAATAGCGAATGTCAATAGAATGATTGAAAACATTCCCTATTCCAATCGTTATGTACATTGGCTATGCGCCAATTTAAACAATGAATTCAACGCGAAAGATTATAATGAACTAACCGGCGACACTTGTTTTCATAAGTTATCGTATAAAGATAGATATCGCAGGATTGTCGACGGAAAATTAACCTATTACGGATATATTGCGAGTGGAAATGAGCGACAAGTGTTGTAATTACGGCTATTCAATAATAATTCCTCATGAAAATTCCGCCAGAATGTTCAAATAATTATTGTCGACGACAACAGCGATCCGGCTGTAGGGGATTTTAAAAATTTTCCAGGATTAAATAGTTCCCATACGGAGGCGATCTTTACAAAAGTCGGAGGGTATCGGGCTGGAAAGAGCGAGGGGAAGGTTGCTCTTGTTTGCGGACGCGGTTGATTTTTTAACTATGACATTTTTGACGAGTATAAAAACTCGGCGTCGATGTAGTGGCTTTAAAACAGCAGCCTTCATTCTTTCTGGATCAACGCCAAATACCAATAGAGTCAGTTTCAAAACGCGAACTACATTCGGGTTGGATTTTGAAACTGGCTATAGAACTAAAAGTTTGTGAGATTCGCGTGAAATCAAGCCAATCTTCCAAGCATGATCTTGAAAATCAAAAGATGACACTGTCCGTCCACACGACTCGCGCTTATTCTGTGGGGCATGTTTCGCGCCAGGGAACGAAGGTTCACAAAAGTCCCCCGGCACCGGTTGTTACTGCGCGGACTTGTCTTTTTGGCGCAGTTCTCGCACCCCGCAGGGACGGATGGACATCACAAAAACCGGGTCAGAACGCCACTCTGAGGGATGTTGCCCCGCATCGCCCGCGCCAGCGAAGCCCAAAACCCTATGCATCCACGCGCGGTATTCGTCAACGCATTCCTTCGGCAGGAACACCTGAATCACGCCGGCAAACCCCCCGCCGTGAAGGCGGCAGGCTGCGCGTGGCGCGGCGCCTGCGGCATCTCCGTCCAGACCGTGAAGTCGGAAAAAGAGTTCTGTCATGGCAAGGCAGATCGGTATGTTTTGTTCGTGGATGGCGCCGGGCGGCGCCGCGTTTTGCAGCCACCGGTAGGAGGAGTCGCCCGATTCTTGCGCCAAACGCAGGAAAGCGGTGAAGTTGTTTTCTTTCAGCGCCTTGATTTCTTCCTCCACCCTTCTATTTTCTTCAACAAAGTGCAACGCTCTCAGTACGGCGCGGTCGCCGCAGTGGCGGCGGAGAGCGGGCAGACGTCGCGTCAATTCTTCTACGGTCAAACCCCGCAACGCTTCCTTGCCCAAAAAAGATGCGACGCTCTTCATCTCGACGGGGACAGACGAATAGTCGGCGCTTAAATCGGCGTGGCTTCCACCGGTGTTTACGATGACAAGACGATAGCCGAGAGACTCAAAATCAAAAGGAATCCGCTCCAGCGCCGGAGCGGCGGGATGTTCAAAATCGAGCGCGGCCACGCCGCCCGCCGCGCACGCCATTTGGTCCAACAATCCTGACGCCTTGCCCCAGAAAACATTTTCCGCGTACTGCCCGATTGCCGCGAGTTTTTCCATGGGAATTGCATTGTTGTTGTACAGGGCGTTCAGAATACCGCAGATAAGCATTTCAAACGCGGCGGAAGAACTCATTCCGGATCCCGGAAGCACGCGGCTTTCAAAGCAACCTTTGAAACCGCCGGTCGCAAAACCGGCGTTCTTGAAACCGGCGATGATTCCTCGGACAAGAGCGGACGAGCCGGTTTTGTCCTCGGGTTCAGGATATTCTGTTATAGCGACAGCATAATCTTCATGGTAAGTGGAGTCGCAAATTGAGATGCGGCTCTCTTCACATGCGGCGATAACGCCGAGCGCGTCAAGTTGAACGCTTGCCGTCAGCGCCTTTCCGTGGTTATGATCCGTATGATTTCCGCCGATCTCACTCCGTCCCGGGGAACTGAAAATGTGGATGTCGCCGGGATCGCCGTGGATGTCGCCAAAACGTCGCCTGAATTGTTCGACAAGCGCGGCATACCGCTTCTTCTGTTCCGCAATAACTTCTTCTCCGGCGCCATAGAGTTCGGCGAAATAGCCGTCCGCACCCTCTGAATCAAGTGTTCGCAACGCGGTGGTTATGGTCATTTGTATACATCCCAGCTTGTTCTGATAATCGTCTCCATATCCGAATGCCGCGCCTCCCACTCTAGGGTTTCTCGCGCATAGGCGGCCGAAGCGGTGAGTTTCGCCGGATCTCCGGCGCGGCGTCCCGCAATTCGTGTTGGTATGGGTTTTCCCGTAACCCTGCGGGCGGTCTCAATGACTTCAAGCACCGAGGTTCCTTTTTCGCTCCCCAAGTTGACGGTGAGGCTTTTTCCATTCTTGCTGATGTAGTCCAGAGCCTGTACATGGGCAACAGCTAAATCAGTTACATGAATGTAGTCGCGGACGCACGTTCCATCCGGCGTGTCGTAATCATCGCCAAAGACACTCACTTCATTCCGAAGACCGGACGCCGCTTCCATGACAATGGGAATGAGGTTCGCGGGGTTCAATTCTTTGCCTTTGACGCGCCCCCTCACATCATAGCCTGCGGCGTTAAAATACCGGAGGCTTGCGAAACGAATCTCTTTGAGTTTTTCATACCAGCCCAGAAACCGTTCGATCTCCAGCTTGGTGAACCCGTAGTAGTTCTCAGGATTTGTCGGATGACTCTCGTCAATGGGCAGATAGCGGGGTTCTCCGAAAACCGCCGCGCTGGAGGAGAAAACAATGTTCATGACGCCGTTTTCCACCGCAGCGTTCAGAATATTGATGGCGCCGTGGATGTTGTTCACCGAATACTTCTCCGGTTTTATCATGGATTCTCCGGCGGCCTTGAAAGCCGCCAGATGGACAAGCGCGTCAAAACCCCCGCAACTGGACGTTACGGCGTCGCTCATAACCCGCGAAAGCCTCGTATAATCCAATATATCTCCGTACACGAACGTCCCCTCCGGAAACAGATTGTCTCGAAGACCAGAAGACAGGTTGTCGAATACCGTTACGCAGCAACCCTTGTCCAGAAATTCGCGGGCCACATGGCTTCCAATGTAACCCGCTCCGCCAATGACCAATATGTTCATGCTTTCTCCTTTACGCCCATTTTATCATAAAAAGATGCGCGGGTAAAGAGGTGTTAGGCGACATAAAAACACAAATTTTTTTAAAAATTGTGTGCGCCGCCATCCTTATCGCCGCAAATCACTTGATTAAATGTTTATATTGATATAATATGCCGAAAAGAGGTTAAAATGAACAAATTTATCACTATCGTATTCGCTCTGTTTTTTATCGACTCTTTTTCCCTCTATTCAGCTCCAATTATAAATCAAACGGAAAATAAAAATATGCCAAGAATATTTTCCATACCTATGCTGTCCTGCACATTTATCACACTCGGTGATATTCAATCTCATAGCGTCGTTGGCGGATTGACCTTATACCAATTTAACCCCAATGAAAGGGATAAGTCGTTTTCCATTTCAATGATATATACTCCGCAGGCGCTGACAGGCGTAAATCTTGATATTCCCAATTTGTATCACACCGCCGCTTTATCGGTCGTTCAAAAAATAAAACGTCATACAATCAATAGATCATTTATAGCCCTGACGGATAAATCGGTATATGGTGAATTACGCGCGTTTATGGGCGTGGCGGGATATTCGTATGATTTAATAAACGGCAGGCATTTTTCGATGGATCTTGGCGGAAACTTAGTGTTATGAGTTGGCTTGACATTGGACAACGGAATGCCGTGGCTTTTATGGACAATTCCCTCAATAAGTCTGTCATGGAATTATGAATGGATTAACTTCGATATTATGCCGGGGATGTGGATGACAATTGTGCCAAAATTTCCGATCAGTTTGATTATAAAGGCCGGTTCGCGTAAATATGACGACTCATTGTGGTATCGGCGTTTTAGGAATGAGAACCCGTTGGCCGAAAGGTTGCGAATAGGGATAGGAATAAAAAGGGATTCAAGTAATGTGACGCTTTCCGATGTGGGGGAAATACGATATAAATTATGACGCGATATATGGAAGTTTACGGTTATTTTGGTTTATAGAAATAAGCGGGGGACGGGCATTTAATAAGTATGGAAAGAATATAACACAAGCGAGCAATAGAAGCAAGTGGAACAGAGGATATATAAAAAGTGGTATTAGTCTGAAAGAGGGTTGATAAGGAAGCGGGCGGTATGATAAACTAGGGACTGTTCACACTAAGGAAATAAGATATACTTGACCTGTGAAAATAACGCGGGAAGATTATCCGCCTCTTTTCGAAACGACGCGGAAATGTGAGAGTCGATGACCGTGTCTTTCCTGACGCCGCCATGTGTATCCGCGAAAACGGCTGTGAATGGCGACCGCCTCCCCCTTCCTTCTGCCCCCGGCATACGATTTGCATGCGAATAAACAGCCGGGCTAAAAACGGCGCGCCGGAACGGATTTCTCAGGCTCTCCGTAAAGAGCATCCGGCGGACAGGCGGATAACGGCGGCTTCTCCGGATTCGATCCCGGTGAAAGTCCATCCTGACGCGTGTGGAGCGTAAAAAAAACAGGAGACAGGCGTTGGGGAAATCCCTCGGAGGATTAAACGCCAAGACACACATGACGACGGACGGTGTCCGGCGGGGACAGCCGCAACGAGCATACCGAAAAGGCCGCGCTCGCCGAGGATCAGGAGGCGGCCGCCCGGATTCCCCGGGGCCGGAGCGGGGCATTCCGGCCTCGGATAGCCTCAAAATGTCAAAAGCGGGTTCCGCCGCGCAACGGCCAAACAATCTCGACGCGTTCATTCGGGACGGCCGGCCGGGGCATACAAGCCCGCCTTGAAAAAATCTATGGCGTCGAGGCGTCGCCTGAATCAATCGGCCGGGTGACGCCTGGATCGTGGAGGAAGTGAAAGGGCGGCGGAGCCGGCCGCTTGAAAAACCCCGCGCGATTGCGCGCCTGGACGCGCCGCGGGTGAAAGCGAGGCGGGGCGGGGGCAGCCGCGCAAAAAGGGTCTATGTGTCCCTGTGGGTCGATTTTGAAGGCCAAAAAGAGGCGTTAGGGCTGAGGGCAGTGGAAAGCGAGGGGGCCGCGTTTTGGATGTGGGCGTTGAAAGAGCTTCGCGGCCGGGAGGCGGAAGACACGCTTGCCGCCCGCGTGGACGGGCAGGCCGTGTTTCCCGAGGCGGCCCGCGCCGTGTTCCCGGACGCCCGCGTCCAACCGCGCGTCGTCCGCGTGGCGCGCGGTTGGACGAAATATGTCTCATGCAAGGGTCTGAAAAAAGCCCGCGCCGGCTTGAAGGAGATTTGCGGGGCCGCAGGCGAGGGGGCGGCCAGCGACGCTCTTGAGGCGTTTGGCGAAGCCTGGGAAGGAAAGCTCCCGATGATTCACCTGTCATGGGACGAGCGTTGGAGCGGCTCGCGCGAATATTATAAATATTCGCTGGAAACGCGCCGCGCGATTTGCGCGGCCAACGCGATTGAGCCATTGAATTGCCAGTTGCGTAAAGCCGCCAAAAACCGCGCGGCCTTTTCGGCCGATGGCGCTATATTCAAGACGCTGTGTTTGGCGACGCGGAACGCG